>JAAEPP010000213.1 GCA_024232495.1 Flavobacteriaceae bacterium | reverse complement strand
ATAGTTTTTTATGCTTTAAATTTTACTGCAACTAGATTCACGTCCTCTTACTTATATATATATAATATAATATAATAGAGAGGAGATGAATCTAGTTGTAGTAAATTATAAGGGTAAATAATACCGTATATAACAACGTTTTCGTACTTCTAAATTTACTGCAACTAGATTCACGTCTTCATACTTATATATATATAATATAATATAATAGAGAGGAGATGAATCTAGTTGTAGTAAATTATAATTTTACTAAAATTGAGGAATTTTAATATTGAACTTTTTTTTTAAAATATCTTTTTATAGCAGTAGAATTCAAATGGTTGTTCAAAAAACAAATAAACTTGTAATTATTTTATTAAATGCATTAGGTTTAAATGCTTTCGGTATTGATAGAATGTATGCTGGTTGTTTTAGATCAGGTTTTTTAAAATTAGGATTATTAATAATAGCTTTTTTATGTTTATTTTATATAAATCCAATTGTTGCTGCTGTATTCGGCACACTTTGGTTCATTTTTTACTTAGTTGATATTATTAAAGTTATTATTAATGCTCTAACTAGAAGCAAAACATCACCTTATTGTCAAAAATATAAAGTAGATGAATCAAGCATTCAACCTGCGTTTTACATCGTTTTTATAGTAATTGCAGTTCAAGTTGTGTTAAATGTTGCAGCAATATTAAATATTAAAAATCTTCAAGATATTTATGAAACAGGAATTGATATTGGTGGATTTAATTAGGTGTAGTTGATACTGTAATTTGTCTGATTAAAGGCGGAATTTCACCTTCTTGTTGTAATGCAGTTGGTAATGTATTTTGATCAAACACTGGCGGAATTTGAATTTCCTGATCAAATCCAGGAGGAATTATTGTTTGTTCTTCAAAAAGGGAGTTAAAATCGTTCGTAGTACCACCACCCCATTCATTAATAATATTATTAGAAGTGGTACTAGTTTTAGAGCCTGTTTGTTTTGCCAATTCAATCACCTTATTTGCTTTTTCAATGTTATCTTCTAATTTTATAACGGCTTCGATTACTTGCTTATCGAGTTTATTTATAATATCCAGCTGATTTTTAACATCTTCTCTTTTCTTATTTAAATAGTCTATTTCACTGTGTTCATTTTGTTTTTCCTCATCTTCTATTGCTATTTCTTCAAGAGTTGTAGTATAAAGATTATGTGTATCTTCTAACTCTTCTAAAGGAACATTTACAAGATAAGATAAAACAGCTAACATATTATCAATAGTATTTTTATTTTGATCATCAGATTTTCTTGTAGAATTCATTTTTCTTGCAAATAAAACGTAAGTTGCAAGTGAAGGCATAAAATCGTAAAGCTGTATTAAAATATCTGAATCATTTTCAATTTCTTTTTCATTTGATTTTTCATTCTTAGTGTCATTATCATCTTCTAATCTAGTTTCAATTTCTTCAGCCATTTCTTTTTAAAATACTTATATTTACCTATAAAGCAGAAATAAACCAAACACTTTTCTTTTTAATCGAAAATATTTTTTTTCTAAACCTTATATAAAGCGGAAAATACGTGAAACGATGGAATCACAAAAATATACTTTTAAAAACCGCCAAATTTATTATCGTGACTTAATTTTAAATTTTTTTTCTGATAAAGAAAAATTTGAAAGATTAAGAAGATTAACAAAAACAAATGTCGATATACCTGAAAAAGTAACTTTTTTTCTAAGCCAAGAATATAATTATGTTTGTGAAATTCAAGGCAGATTAACTCGGCTAAATGAATTTTATAGAAATGTTATGTCAAATTATAAAAAACGTTACTATAACTTTTTAAGTGAGGAAAATCGAAACAGTGATCTTATTTGGCAAGGAGAATGTAACCCGAATATAAAAATATATGATATAGAAGAACCATTGCCCAAACTTACAGCTTTCAAATGGTTTATTTCTTTAGATTTAGACAAAAGATTTTGGGAAAATTTTGAGTCTGTAAGTTATAAATTTGAATCACATAAACTTACAGTTAAAAAGAAATATACCGAAAATCACAAAAATAAGAAAAAAAATGCTAGGTCATTGATTGAAAAAGAAATTATAGAAAATAGACCTGCTGATTATAATAAAGGAAGGAAACAAGTATATCTTACACGCACTGAAAGAAGAATTATTTCTTCTCGTCTTGAGGCTGAAAAAGAATCAGCTAAAAAAAGACGAAAAAATCTCAAACTCACCGGTTCAAAACTTAATAAAAAAGTCAAAAACCCGCGAAAAAACGAGTGTAGTTGTGCAATTATATTAAATAATGATAGTTAAATTCCTTTAATAAATAATAAATTTAATAATTTTTTTATATAAATAAACTTTAAATTATGGGTCAAAGAAAAAGGAAAGCTATTCCAAATTATGTAAAAGATGAGCTTTTAATAAAACAAAATAATTCTTGTTCTTTATGTTATACAAAATTTAAAACAACATATGATAATATTAATTTTTATGAAATTGATCATATTATACCTTATTGTGAAACGCAAGATGATAGAATTGAAAATTTACAAATTTTATGTTTTGAATGTCATAAGATTAAAACAGTAAGAGAGATAAGAACCAGGCGTAAAATGACATCCGAAGATGAAATTAAGACAAGAAGAAAAAAAATAATATATAACGAAAATAATTTAAATAATAATAAATTTAAAAATTTTGCTTTTATTCCTTAATTTAAATTGCTTATTTAGGGTTGTAATGAAGTATTATCATTAGTAGCATTACTAGAATCACAATTTAATTGCTTTCGTATTTCTTCAGCTAATCTTACTTGGACCTGTTGATTTGAAGCATAACTATAATCAATACCAAATAGGTAGAATACGTATTGAAATGCACCAAATATGAATACTGATAACAAAATACCATAAAATAATGCTCTTACATGAACAAAACTGAATACATCAGTGATTCCGTATTTCTTACCTGTTAGTCTTAATCTATTAATAATAAGAAAAATTAAAAAAGAAATTATTAAAAGAGGAATTAGAACTGATAAATAAGCGTATCTGTTCACTGTTTTAACTTTTTTTTCTTCTACTGCAGCGAGGCTATACATTAACGCTTCTTGTTGCCCTAGTTGATCAAAGACAAAACCGGGTGGTAAAAAACCAGTTAAACCGAATTCATTATCGATATCAGTAAAAGTATTATTTCTTTCTGATTCTAAATCTTTACCTTTTTTTCTTAATTGGTTAATAATTTGAGAATGAGTTCTAGGTAATAGTACAAACCTACTAGAAACAACTTCTATTATTGCCATGATTATTGATGTACCTAAAATTCCTCCTACAGTAAAAAGAATTCTCGGTTGGTAAAAAATTGGCAATTCGCTGTCCTTATCTTGATTTCCTTTATTTTGAATAATTAAAATGGCTATAAAACTTAAACAAATTAGTATTATACAAATTATAAATAAAGATGTATTTTCCATTTTTTATATATATATTAATTATATTTAAAATTGATGTTGAAAGCTGAAAAAGAATTTATTGATCCCAAAAATTTATCATTTATTTTCTTGAATATTTTGATATTTATATTAGTACAAATATTGTTTTTTTACTACGTTGCAAGTGGACAATACGAAGAAGTTGTTGTAGGTTTATCTTCATTACCAATTGCTTATTTAGAAAAAGCACCTTTAGAAAGGGACTATTATTGTAAAGAATCAGACCCAAATTTACCACAAAATAAAGATATTAAAGAAAAAGCAGATCAAGAAAAAGTTAAGAATGAAGAATTCAATAAGAAACTAATTATGAAATATTTTACACCAGTTTTTGTTGGATTATTTGCTATAATACTACTACTTTTTATAATAATGTTTATAAAGCGTGAAAAGTTTATAAAAGCCGATTCTGTTATTTTTTTTACAATTATTGCAGCATTTTCTACAGAATTATATTATTATTTCGTAATTGTAAGACAAATGATTTTTGTAGGAGAACAACAAATTTTATCTGAAATTATATCACCATTCTCAACTTTTGAATATACTTCTCCTTTGCCAAATCTTTATACTAAAGTAGAAGATATTTAACAATATAATTTTAGTTTATTAAAAATAAAAATATATTTAAAAAATTAGGTTTTTACCTTTTCTATTTTCATCCTAAAGGATGAAAATTAAAATTAGGTTAGGTTTTTTACCTTTTCTATTTTCATCCTTAAGGATGAAAATTAAAATTTAGGTTAGGTTTTTGTAATTAGAAGCTACAAATCAGGAGCAGAAGCGCCTAAACTATCTAATTTCATTTGTATTCTCATGAGGAATCTATCAGGCGCGATACGAAATTTTCTCGCCTTAGCTAGTTCGTACTTAACATCACTGTAAACGTCAGCATATCTTGCTGAGAAGTCCATATGTTTTTGATATTTTTTATCAAAACCAAAAAAAGAATTTACTGCTGATAACGTACCACTTACAAGAAAGCCGGCCATGTTGGCATACTGAATACCTTCAAATCCTGCTAGTGTTGCAGAAATTGGAGCCATAAAAATTGGAACTAAAACTGCTGGTAATCCTATTCCAACATGTTTAGATTTATGAGATTTTCCTGCTGAATTATGTGCATTTGAAGCTTCTTTTGCATTTTTTGCCCATTCATATGCTAACTTTTCTGTTTCCTCACTCCAAGCTTCTTCTCCTACGGATCTTAACTCTGCTTCTTCATTTAAGTTAATCAAAAATGAATCATTAACAGGTTCGGTTTGAGAAGATTTATTCATCAATAAATTTTTATTATTCATAAATAAAAAAAGATAAAAAGGTAAATATAAAAATAAAAATTCCTTTTTTTTATGATTATTTATAACAATTAATCAATATCCAGTTCTTTATTTATAAAAGAAGCAAATACTAAAATTAAAAATAAATTCAAATAAGATTGAGGTAAATTCATTGAACCTGGGTAAAGGTCGCATCCACTTCTATAAGCTTCTGAAAAACGATTCCAGTAATTTTTAAAAGCTTTATCCAATGTATTGTATAAAAAGTCTAAATTATCTATTAATTTTTGTTTTTCAATAGTTTCTTGAAAACTAATCCATATATCATCTAAATCTTTAAAAGTAGTATTTAAATCATCAATCTCCATGATTCAATATTATTTATTTAATATAAAAGACATTTTTTATATGGTTTATTTTGCCTTAAATTGCTTTAAAAAAAATATAAATTTCAATAATTTTTTTCTTAATTTTAATTAAAATGGCAAGTTCAAATTTAAAAACTAACTTAATTGATTTTAAAAGCGGTAATTCAACCATTGCTAAAGCTACAGCTACAACTGATACGCTGAATTTTGTTGGTTCTGGATCAAATGATTGTAAATTAACTGGAGTTGCATATCCTACTTCAGATAAAGATGCAGCAACGAAAAAGTATGTGGATGATATTTCTAAAGGGATTTATTGGAAAAATCCAGTAAGAGTTTCAACAACCATAAATGGAACTCTTTCAACTGCATTTGCTAATGGACAAACTGTTGATGGTATTTCTTTAGCAACAGGAAATCGAATTTTGATCAAAGATCAATTTAGCGGAGTTGAAAATGGTATATATATAGTTCAAGCTTCTGGAGCACCAATAAGAGCAAGTGATATGGCAGCAGGTTCTAATGCTAAAGCATCTTCACTTTTTGTAGAAGAAGGAAATGTTAATGCTGATACAGCTTGGGTATGTACAAATGATTCTGGTTCAGATGTTGTAGGAACTAATGCTTTAGTTTTTACACTTTTTTCAAAGGTAAATGGTTTACCTGGTGGTTCAAATACTCAAATACAATATAATAATAATGGTAGTTTAGCTGGAAGCTCTACATTTACTACAAATGGTACAAATGTTACTCTTGATGGAGGAGATATGTTTATTAGAGGATCTGACAGTTTAAGATTTGGAAATAATAATGAATTGCGTATTGTTGCTGGTATTGGTGTTACTAACATTGCAGTTACTAACTCATTTTCGTTTAGTTCTTTTGCTGCAAACGATCCAATAATATTTACACTTGGAAGTACTACTAATTCAAGTGATTTCAGAATAAGGAGCTCTGATGGTACTGAGAAGTTTCGAATTGATGGTTCTGGTCAGACAAATATTGTCGGTAATCTTAATGTCGGTAATGGTATAGATATTAACGCTGATAATAAACCTTTAACATTTGGTAATTCAAGTGATTTATCAATTGTTTATAATGGACTAGATTCAGTAACGACTTCTTCAAGTGGTGATTATATTGTTGATAATACTTCAGCTACTGGAAGCACAATCATGAGACTTGGAAGTAATGATATAAATACAGATTTCCAAGTTCAAAATAATTCTGGAAATTTTATTATGAAAGCCAATGGTGATAGAACCGTTGTTTGTGCTTCAACTATTTCAGCAGTTTCATTTAATTCAACATCAGATGCTTCAGTTAAAAAAGATATTCAACCTATAGATAACGCACTAAAAAAAATAAATGCTATTGATGCGTATGAATATAGATTTAATTTTATTGAAAATGATCAACTTAGATATGGTGTTTTAGCACAAGATTTAAAAGAGGCAGGTCTTGGAAATTTAGTATCAGAGGATCACGAATCAGGAAAACTTAAAGTTGATTATAATAATTTAGTCGGTCTTTTGATTGGTTCGGTTAAAGAATTAAACGAAAAAGTTAATAAACTAAGTAAATTGGTATAATTATTTAAATGGTAAACAAGGACAACCTACAATTTTCGGATTTATAACTAATCTTCCTTTATCAACATCAATTAAAGTATCACAAAGTTTAGGAACTAATTGTAAAACTATTCCTTCAAAAGGTCCTGCAATATCAGATCTATCAATGCATAAGGTAATTGCTTTAGTAACAAGTTTTTTTTTCTCTTTACCTTTTAAATGTCTCATTTTTTGTGCAACCACCATAGTTTCTAGAACTAAACTAGGTAAATCTTCAAGTGTAATTTTATTTTTTTGTTTAGACTTTATAAAATCAACGAGAACATTAGTTTCAACAATAGTAGATTTTGAATTCATTTTTTTTAATTATAATATCGATTTTAATTTAATATAATATAGGTTTTATACCGTGATAAACAGCATGTATTTGACAAGAACGATTTGCAGCTTCAGATAAAGCTTGTATTGGTTCACCAATAGAAAATATGATTGGTTGCAAACTAGGAAATGTCAAAAATACATCATAAGGAAAAGAGCCATCAGGTCTTCTAAAGGACATCAAATATGGATCATTAAAAATATTATGAATTACATAATATTCAAGTCTTCTTCTAAGTTCATTCAAATTTGCTTCACGATAATGAAGATAAGTATATTCTTGATTTAATCTTGACTTTTCTTGTTCTTTTATTTCTTTTTTAAAAATTAACTCTTTTTCCTTTAAAGTTTGAAACTTTGCGATCTTTCTCTTTTTCAATTCTTTTCTTTTTTTAAATAAACACCATTGTTTCTGTATAATTAAACTAGCATGTGTAAGTTCTTTAAGTTGCAAAAATATAATGAATTTTCTCTTTGTTTCATATATTAATTTTTTCTGAACAAAACCTGACCACTTCAAAAAAAATTTATTTTTAGCAGCACAAGCTGCCAGTTTAGCAATATTTTTTTTGATTAGTATAATCTCAGAAGAGATATTAGCTGGTTCTTTAGTATTATATGGTTTCCAGAATTTTTCATCTTGGTATATATTTCGTATATTTTTAGTCATTTTAACTTTGCTATCATAACTTTGTTCGATAACATGAGTACACCACAAGGCAAAAGTTAGTTCTTTATCATCATCTTGAATATGAAGATCTGTAGTAGAGTTTTTTTCATTTAAACCTTCTTTTAATTTAGCTATTCTTAACATTATGCTTAGTAAAGGTGGATATTTTTCGATAGTTAATTCAGTAAGGCAATTTACATCTGTGGTATATTTGTTACTATATTTTTTCCATTCATGTCTAGAACGTTCAACAAGACTTAGTATTACATTACTATGTCTTGGACCAAATGCATTAGCATAAGACTCTGAGTATAATCTTACGTCAAAATGATTTTCTTGTAGAAGTTGTAAAGTAGTATAAAAACTAACAAAAGGAGGCATATATTCATACATTGATACACCTTTAGTGCGATCTGATAAATTTATAACATACTTAGCGAAGTTAAAAGGTATATAACCAATACCTGGATGTTTATAATCAATTAAATTTCTTGCATATTCGGAATAACGTAACTTGTAACCATATAGTACTGGCTCTTCAAGCATTGATTGATTTATTGTAGATTCATCAAATTGCAAAACACAACCAACCGATTTTTCTATAAGACTTGAATAACAGGTCATAATACAGGTAGCATTAAATATTGCACCTTTTAAATTTAAAACAATATTGCGTACGATATTCCAGTATTTCCTAGCAACTTTATGTTGTAATGAAACAGGTCTATTTAACCAGCAAGACTTAGAATTCAAAAATTCAACACAATCATTTATTAAATTTTCTATACTTTTAAAGTTGGAAGCCATCATATGTTGCAAACCTATTGGTTCTAACATGCAAGGAGTTAAAGATACAATTTTATCTATTAAACAAATAACAGAATCTGACATTTTAAGAAAATAAGTATCTTTAACATTTTTATCTGAAAACAAAAAACCTAAAGTACCAATAACTTTTTCTTTCCATTCAAATCCAAGTGATAGACTATTCAAATATTGAGAATTTTTAAGCATAAAATTAAACAATCTAAAGAATTCACAATAAAACATTGCCCAGTAACCATTGCTATGGGAAGCATATAAATCAATAGTGTTGTTTATATCACCAAAAGTAGGAAGTTCATCATTAACATTTGCATTTCTGTAGAGTTCTTTTATCATCCTACATACTGAAACATCATTAAGCTCAGTAGTTGAATACGGACCACCTGCACACTCAACTGTATCTTGGATATTTTGTAATAAATTTACTTGGTGTAAATTACAAAATTGATAATCAGTGTCTAGTCCAAGTTTACCTACAATAGGATCACATGAGTGCCAAATCTTTTTTAAAAGAAAATCATCTAAAGTAAGAGATCCATTCTTTTGAGGCCAACCAAGATATATTCTAGGAAATGTAGGATCTGGTTCACCCCCAGTTAAAACACCATTTTCACCATGCCTAAAAGAGGAAGAATCAGAAACAAATGTAGCAGTACTGTTAACATGAGTACCGTCCCATCTTGACATTACAAAATTATGTATTTTATTTTTAGGTTTTGCTGTTTTATTTGAAGTTTTAGTAGTTTTTTTATTTTTTTTTGAACTTTTCACTTTTTTAACACGTTTTAACACCATTTTTTTGATTCTATTTTTTTTAAATTTTAAATTGGTTCTGTATTTATATTTTTTTTTTAATTTTAATTACAACTAGAAAAATTATATATTTTTAATTTTAATTGCAACTAGAAAAATTATATTTAATTTTTTTATTGAAACTTGATTAGATTTCTTAATAAAAACAAAACTAAAACAAAAAAAAAATGAGTTTATTAGAACCAACTTATGAACGTGAACCAAAAACAGCAAACATGATTAATAGAAGAATGATTAAAGCTTTGACAGAAGATATATTTTTACTTACTGCACATAATCATTTGAAAGGCTGGTTATTCTTTGTTAAAGGCAATGGAAATAAACAATATAAAATTTTAATAAGTCAAAATAGATTTGGTTGTGAATGTGCTGATTTTCAATATACAGAAAATTGTTGTAAACATATTTATTTTATTGTTGGTCGTGTTCTACAAGATTTAGATATGATGAAAAATTTAAATTCCTTAAACCCCTGGTCTGAAGAGTTGAATACAAAACTTTTTAAGTTTTTTAGTTTTTATAAAAGCTGCAAAAATGAAAATTTTTTAAAGTCAAAAGATGGAACAATTGTTAAAAAAAAAGATGGAGAAGAAAAGAAAGAAATACCAACATCATCTCAAAATTTAAAGCAATGTTCAATTTGTTATGATGATATTTCATCAGAGGATTTAAAGTGGTCGTGTAAAACTTGTACTGATTCTAATTTTCATGAAAATTGTATTAATTTGTGGTTTATAAAAACATGTCATAAACGTACAGGAACTCCACATTGTCCTATATGCAGGACATCTATTATAAAAATAAAAGAAAGTTCTGATATAACAAAGTTTAATCAATTAGATCCGATGTTACATTTTACTGAGTTTACTTCAAGTTAAAATTATTTTAAATTTTAATTAAATATAAATTATTTTTTTAATAATATATAAAATGTTTCTTTTTTATTTCTTCTGTATCCAACTCTTCTCTTCCAGCGTTATGCAAAAGTACCCCACGCATTTTAGAATCTTTCATCAACATAACATGAGTTAATGTTTTATCTACTTCATCATGTGTTATTTTTTTAATTCCACGTGCTGATAAACATTCATATGAATATTTACTTGAAATATTAAAACCTTCTTCTACTCCATGTTTTGCTACGCAGAATTCCAGAAGTTTTTGATATTCCATATATTCACGTGGATTTACTCTAAGAAAATGATAAGTAGTCATACCATTATCTTGATCCATTGGAAAAGGAACTACTCTTCCTAATTGATCACAAAAACCTAACATTAAATTTGCAGCTTGGAACCATCTATAAACTGGAATTGAAGGGTTACATTTTACTACAGACATTCCTCCCATATTTTCATCTGATATACTTGATAAATCTACAATTTCACTAGCAGAAATTAAAAATTTAAGAGCTGGGTTTTTTTTAGCTTCTTCTGTAAGTTTTTTTTCTTTATAATCATCTTTATATTTCTCATTTTCAACTACTAATTTAATATCATCAACAGTGGCTAAATCCATGATTATGTAAGGTGGTTTATAATTAGTTCCAAATGAACGAACTGCTTCAACTAATTTTTTTTGACGAATATTTAGATCATCAATATTATCTTCTTCTAAAGGCAAAGCACCAAAATCAATAAATTTTCCACTACATAATGGTTCACCAGCTGTATTTTTTTCTTCTGTAAAAAAATCTTGCATTTTTGTCTTGAAATATATAATAGATCTTAAAAAAACAAAAATTATTTTTTATGATTAATACAAGTAATTATGATAACGACGAGTCAAAAGTTGATAATAATAACGAGGATGTTACATGTCAAATTTCAGATACCAGTGAAGAGTCAACGCTAAGAATTCTTGAAGGTTCAGCAAAAATAATAGTTAACACAGAAGATAAAGACTCTTTAAGATCAGCAGGAGAAGAAGCATGGACATCTGAAGCTGAAAAATTAGTAGGTGGTTGGGCAAATAATGCCACAGATAAATCAAAAATTCATAGTAAAAAAGCATCAAGAAACAAATTTTTTCATTCTTTTTTTGGTCTACCGAGTATTCTTTTACCTGTAGCATTTGCAACTTTAACACCACTTATAGATGGAATTCCATCGCATGCTTATATACAAGTAAGTAGTTATATTGCTATAGGAATATTATCAGGTATAAATACATTTTATAATTTTGATAAACGAGCGTCAAAACACGAGTATTACGCAAGTAGATATAATGAGTTATCTAATGATGTTAGATATCAACTGTATAAATCAAGAAGATTTCGAGTATCAAGTGACGAATTTCTAGCGAGAATTCAAGCTAAATTGTCAGCTCTTGATGAAAAAGAACCTTAAACGGTTATAAAAATTATAAAATAGTAAAATTAGTTATGTTTCTAATTCCATTTTTAATGTCCATGTAGATTGATTATCAGAAGAATAATAAAATTTTAAATTGTTATCTGAAGCATCATATTCAAGTTTCCATACTTTATTGTTTGCACCTATTAAAAGCCTTGGAGAAACTTCATTGGATGAAGTAGGTTGGTAGAAGTATTCTGGCAATAAACCTGAAAAACTAATTGGTGTAAAGTCATCGGTTTTAGTCATTTTAAATAAATATTTATATAAATAAAAAGAAATTTTATTTTATAAAATAATATTATTTAGGTTGAAATTGTTAAATTTCCTATAGCTAAAATTGAACCTAATGTAATTACGAGTGCATCAGTTTTATTTTTACCATTCATGAATAAAAAAAATATTGATAATACTATTACTAGATTTGTTGAAAATAAAACTAATGATATAAATTTTTCATCATAAAATAACCAAACCAAATATAAAATAAAAGTAATAACTAATAAAATAAACAAGATAAAGAAATTAATATTCGTACTATAATCGGATTCATATTCTTCATTGTTTTCTTCATTGTTAATACTAGTTTTATTGTTTACTTTGAATAAATAAGCAAGAGTCACACCAGTTATTAAAAGTAAAATTTTAAAAAAAATATTAATATCTGTAATGAAATATTTTAAAATTACAACAATAAGAAAAAATCCTATTATAGATAAAAATATTGAACCTATACCATCTCTTTTTATTTTACGATTAAACCTAGTAAATATAAATAATGCAATAAGTATATAAAAAGTATTTTTATATGTATCGAAAATGCTTTTTATTTTTGATAAATCTGAATTTTCATCTTTAGTTTCTGAGTTTTCAATTACCTTTTCTTTTGGTTTATCAATTATGAAACTATTATTAGTTACACCAATAAAATAAAAAGATGCTAAAATAAAAATTGTAATGATCAATTTTTGAAAAGTATTTGTCTGCATCTTCTTTTAAATATGGAAACAGAAAATTGTATTAACGAATTCCTATTATTACCAAATGATGAAGATTCACCTTTTCTTCTAGATAGCTTTGACACGTTTTTCATTTTTGAAAATATGAAAAGTTTTAAAAATCATTTTTATAGAGATGGAGAATTTTATTGTGTTTTATTATAATTAGACTATGGTTTTATATTAAATCTAGCATTATTCTCAGTTGATATTTCATAACCTTTATCTAATTGATACGGTCGAGTTTCGACGTTGCAACATGAATTTAAAGCACTTACTGATTTACCCATACTACAATCAAAATCACCAAATAATCTAAGACTTCTCATAATTTTATCTTGAGTAATTATATCAGTTCTTATATTTTTTCCATATAGTTCAGTTGCATAACCTATCATTGCCTTAGCATGTTCTTGAGTAATAGTATCACTAATTTTAATTTTACCTTGTTTTAAAGCATCCTCAAGATATTTTAAATTAAAACCTATTCCTATAAAATCAGCCCTATTTTTAATATAAAAATCAACTTTTCTTTCTTCAGTTAATCTTTGATTAAGCTTATCGTAAAATAGATTAATTTCGGATTGTAAAAAATCACGATCAGATTGAAGTAACTTTTCTAAATTTAAATCCACCTCGTTTAATCGTTTTGGTAAACCATTTCTTTTATTAGCTCCATTTAATATTGCTGTTGTTTTGAATAAATTTTCATAATCATCTCTTTTATCGAAATCTTTTAATTGTTCAATATAATAAGCAAAGTCTTGACCATTACATGCAATACCTTTACTTTTCATAAATTCTAAAGCAAATTTAGTATTTACATTAAAAGTTCGTTTTGTTTCAGGTATAGAATAAGTGATAACATTAGCGAAAAAAGCATCAGAAGTTGAAATGCCTGATAAATAATTCGTAAAAAATCTAACATAATATAGAAGAGTACAGCCTTCTAATGTATCCCGATTTCTTATAAATTGTTCTTCTAACCACCAAGAAAATTTACCAATTACGTTCTCAGTAAATGATATGTTTACTGGTTGCCATAAAAGGCTGTTGTTATTACCACCCCAGCTATTAGAGCATTTACTTCCAGATATAGAAGAAGTTACAGCATCCCAAGTCGTACTGAAAATATTTGAACTAGTGTTATCAAGTATATCGCCAGCTTGACCAAAAATTGTCCCTTCGAAAACTCTACCAAATATACTTCTTGTTAAAGGTCGTCTGACCATTCTAGTATCAAATAAAACTCTAATAAAACTTTGTTCATTAGAATCTTGTTTATTCAACACCATCAAATAAGTATAGAAGTGACTAAAAGCAGTAAGAAATAAATTAAATAAAATTACATAAGCAAAAATTAAACAAATAAATGCCAAGCTTTGAGCAGTTGAACCTATAATACCAAGATTAACTGCGTAAGATGATGAAACTATAGGCCATAAAAATCCAAGTAAAACTACAACGATCATATAACAAGCAAATATTCTGTTAGAAATATCAAAAACGTTAATAGCAGTTTCACTTCTTTCAACTTGATATGATTCAGTACAGTAGAAATACGCAATTATTAAAGATGATAGATAAACTGGTAAAAAATATCTTGACATAATTGAAGCTAAATCATAAATAAAAGTATCATCGAATAATTCTTTGTAATCTTTAAATTTATTTTTTTTATTTTTTAAGATTTCTTCATCTATTTTTTCATCGTTAGTTTTAATATTATTAACTTTAATCGAAATATTTCCTGATTGCATGATCGTATTTAAACGAATATAAAGAAATTTAAAACATATAATAATTTAAATTTATTGTTCTTTTAGTTTTAGATCTTTTGAAATTAAATCTACATTTTTATTTGCAAAATCTTGCAAACTTGATATCCAATTAAGCAATGTTTTGTCGGTTAAGAATTTATTATATAATAAAGAACCAAGAAAACCGGTTACAATTGCTAATACAATTTTTATAATTTTTCCTACTAATGAAAAGTTTCTTCCTGATAAATATTGAAAATAATCAACTTCCTTTGAATCAAAAGTATTTATTGTCATAATTAACATAATAATACCTGTTACAATTACCCAATCAACTCCGAAACTAGACCAAGAATCTTTACCGGTAAGAATATAATCGCTTTTAGTTGCTGTAGCAGTATCGAAATAAAGCCATATATATCCTAATGTAAATATAAATAATGTTAAAGGAGATTCGTAGGAAACATTATATATATAATTTCTTAATAACCAAAGACCTGTAAAAATAATCATTGGTAATCCAAGAAACAAAAGTCTCTCTGAATCAGTAGCATCATTTCCTATACTTTCTAGAATAGTTTTACCAGTGAATTTTACTAACATAAATATGAAACCAATTATAATTGAAGTTATTAGCTTTGAACCGATTTCGTACCCAAGTAAATATTGTAAAGTAATTCCCACTAGAATGATTCCTAAACCTATTACAGTTTCAAAGTTAAATGGTATAAACATAAGTGCAGTTATTACAAAACCAACAGCAATCATTATATCAGAAATAGAAGAGTAAACAACGTTTGCTGTTTTTCTTAATTGTAATGTAAAAAGTCCAACTAAAGTAAGTACAGGAAATAAGAATATCAATGATCCAGATAAAATATAACCTTCATTTACTTTTTCAGATTCTGTATTTACAGTTAAACTGTTTTTAAATAACATACTTAGGAATACAGGTACTAGTATTACAATTGCAAGTGACAAAGTTATCATTTGTTTAGATCTATATGTAGCATTCGCCAGTTCAGGTGTTGCAGCTACTGGAGCAATTCTTGAATTTGAACCAGTGACCAAGTTTGCTAGTTTCACTGACATTCCATCAAAAACAAGTATTACTATAAACAAAAATATAGCCATCAAAAAATAAACCCATGGTTCATCGATGAAAAAGTTATCATTTTCTTTTATAAAACGATTAAAAAATCCAACAACATAAACTGAGGCAATTGATAAACCAAAACTAAACAGAACAAAAGACCAATATGCTGGACCAAGCAGTTTCAATCGGTCTACTCTCATATAAGAATTAATCCACGTTGTTATAAAACCAACTGAAACAATTCCAGCTAAAATATAGATAGATATAGAAATATTTTTGTCTCCTTCAATTAAAGATGGTTTCGGAATATTCCATTTATCAGATTTTATATTTTTATTAGTATACCAAATAATTACAAATCCAATAACAAGAAGAATAAAGGTAAACGGTAATGCTCTTGTAAACAGATTTACATTTTGATTAAACCAAGATGATAAAATTAAAAGTGCAAAAATTAAACATATCACAGAAACAAGAATAAAAGGCCATGAAAACAATGTATCTGAAATTGATATAGTGCTATCTAATCTATTATTATAATAAAAGAAAGCAAAAGCAACAATTGAAACTATCAATGCACTAATTACATATATAAATGAATTTATAGTTGATAAAGAATCATAAGAAAGAAAATAAGCTTCGTCAACTTGTTTATTTACTTCAGTAAAATTAGCAATATAATTAGCTTCGGTTTTAATGACTTCACTTACCATATTTTATTTAATTAATGAGAAAAAAAGAATAAAAATTTATCTAGTTTTAAAAAAATTAAAAAAAACGTAATAAAATTATCTAGTTGCAAAAAGATATAAAAAATTAATTGAATATAACAAAATCAAAACTTAATAAAATATAACAGTAATAAATTTTAAAAATGTTTAACGAAAGTGCTTTCAAAATTTTTTTAAAAGAATTAAATGAATCATGTAAATCACATTCATTAAAATTAAATGCATCAAATAATTCAAAATTTGAATCTTTATTGGACCCAGAAAAAGTTCTATTTCCAATGCCTTTTTTTATAATAAGAGGAAAAATGAAAAATGGTAAAACAGTAATGATAACTGCACAAGAAATTATATTGAACATGTTTAATATGATTGTCAAATCAAAGTACTGGATTGTTGCATCTAGAGCGTACTATACTTCTCAAATGTTCAATTCATTACGAAATCATTTTAAAGCATCATTATATGGTTTTGAATGTTTTTTAGAACCAGAAAGATGTGTTTTTCTTTTAATAGCCGAACTTATCGTGCAACAAAATTTTCCTGAACTCGAATTGTTACAAGAAACATCTAATCCTCTTGGCCTTGAATTTTGTTTTCCTTTCGGAAGGTCATTAATGCTTTCTTTAAACAGATCAAATAAAGGTGATATAGATATCAAAGTAGATATGAAAAATGCTAATATTTACGAAACTTGCTTAGCTATGCATGATCAAGTTAACAAACTTCATGTCGGTCTTTTTTCGAAAATTTCTAGTCATATTAGAACTACTGAAGGTAATTTATTTTCAATTACGATTGCAAGTTTTCCAGCATCTAGTTTTTTACCAAATAAAAGTATAGAGAAGATTGATTAAAAATTAATTAAAATTTTACTAAATTAAAATTATATATATATATTTAATCTTTTTATTTACCATTTTTGTTTTTTTCCTCCATCATATTCTTTAGCTAGACCTTCTTCAATCAATGTTTTAGCAATAGATTTTCCATTTATATCAAAAGCATTACATAAAACTCTTCCGTATTTATCAAAATTATCTAGCTCCAGATTCACTGTTTTATTTAATATTAAAGATTTAACTAACTCTCTTGCTTGTACAGCTATTTTTTTTAATTCTGTGTCTTTTGAACGCATTTCGGGAGTATCGATACCATTTATTCTACACGACCATTTATAATTTTCAGAATTTTCATGCATTGGTAAAGGAAATACTGCTGTAATTGTATCTCCGTCATAAACTTTTACTATTTTCGCTTTAACTGTGTATCCTTTTAAAGAAAATTTAGGTGTATCCATTTTTATAATATTAATTATGTATAATTAATTTTTATTTTTATATCCATTCGCGTCACAATTTGATTTAGCTTTTTTATTTTTTAAATCAACGTCTAGAAATTTCCAATAGGAATCAATACTTCTTTTGTCTCCTAGTCCATAATAATCTAATTCTTTGCTAAAATCTTCAGAAACATCTTCTTTTTTGTTCAGTTTTAACATATATTTTACCCGTTTAATTGCTTGCAATCTGCATTTTTCATACTTTTTTAAATCATTCCAGAATTTAGGGCTTCCTTGTCTGCCATACTTATGAGTTGCAACAGATTTTACGGGTGCATATAAATTATAACCAGATGTCCACAGTCTGGCACTATGAAGCAATTCTTCACCAAAAAATAAAAAGTTTAAGTGTGGATCATATGGTACATCAAATAAAGCTTGATATGGCATTAATTTTAGATTTGATCCTATAAAAGCTACTGGAACTGGTAACTCATCAGATGGTGTTTGTACCATTTTTGCTTTTACCTGAGGTAAGTTATCTTCATTAATGAATACAGTGCACATCATCGGAAATTCTTTTTTTCCATTTTTAATTTTTTCCATTTGTTCAGGAGTAGGAGGATAAGAGCCAATTACTGCTTTAGGATCTTGAGTTGCTTTTAGCTCACTTAATAATATTTCATCCCAATCTTGTAGGAAATCGGTATGCGAGTCGATTTCCATGTAAAATTCTTCACCGTTCCACAGTTTTGATGCTTCGTATCTCGCAAAGCAAGGTCCTTTAGCGTCTTTAAAATCAAAATTTTTAACCTTAATATGACCTGTTTCTTTTCTTTTTTTGCAATCAGGACATTTATCAAAGCAATCTTCTTCCTTTTTGTCTGCTTTATTTTGCTGCACTATACCTGCATATATCATATTTGGATTTTTCGCTTTTTCAAACATGTTATAAACTGTATCACGACATTCAGAGTCACGATAACTTGGTATTGAAACAAAAATTGTACCATATTTTATTGGTGTACTTTTATCTACAGTCCATTTTTCATAAACTGGGTTTACACAACCTGAGTCACCATATTGAAATTCGATTCCATTTTTATTACATTTTGATTTACTTATAACTGCAATAATGCACAATGATATTACCAATAATCCGAAAAACAGAAGTATTAGAGACTCTGTGTTAATCATTTAATCTAAATTAAACTACAGAAAAAATTAGTTTCAAATTTTAAAACTTTATTAAATTGTAAACAATGACTTTTTTATTAAGCGAATTTAATTCTGGTTCTGGAACAGCTTTAACTGGTTGGGAAAAGGCAGGTTTTAAAATTGAATGGTTATGCGAAACAAATGGTCCTGCTAGGCGAATACAACGTGCAAATGGAAGAAAATGTTATTCTGTAGAACCGATATTTCGAAAAAATGTTGATTTTGCTGTGTATTATGTTTCTAATAACAAGAAAAAAATTAAGAAAGCATTTGATATGATAAATGAAGATTTACCACCTGCATTTATGATTGAATCTGATTTTCCTTTAAATAATAAAATAGTTTCTAAATATGATTTAATCAGCTTTTGTTTAAATTCTGCTTGGTTTTTTAACGCGCATACAAGAATAAGATTTTATTTAATTGGAATTTTGATTGAAAGGAATCCAAACCAACATTCCCTCTTAAATTTACAAAATTCAATTCTGAATCAGAAAAAGTCGTTACCCAATAGCGTTATTTCGATGGTTCCTGATATTCATCCAAATATAATCATAACTCCATTTAATAAAAGTTTTAGAGCTGTTCATTCTAGTAGCCGACCTTTGCCTGAATTGCATTCAAGAAGTGGAAAATCATTAGGTAAATATTGGCCACATCAAAGTGATTCTGCTGTTTTGAGCGAATCAAAAATTTTAAGGAATGATCAAGTTTCTAAAATTTGTGGTTTAGATAATTTTATTAAACCGAATAGTGTTACTAGAGATTTATGGTTTAAGTGGTTAGGTAATGGTTTGGATCCAGGTTTAGCTAATTTGATTGGTAGCGAAATTTTAAAAATTTTGAATTCTGGAAATAGTTTGGTTAATAGAAAACCAAATTTAGTAAATATAAAACAGGAAAGAAAGATTATTTCTAGAAAGAGTAAAGTGTCATTACTTTGTAAATCTGAGAGTACAAGTGAAATAATTGAGTGGTGTGACAAAATGAAAGTTAATTTAGAGTTGAATCCTACAGTTTCAATTGAATATTGTACTGGTTCCAGTCAAGATACTGATATTTGTTTTAATAATTTATGCGGAATGAATTTACCTAGTAATTGTCTTGTAAGGATTAAAACAAGAAAGAATCAGACTAGTAAGTTGGATGATATTACTTGGTTTTATAATGGTGTTCTTTGTAGGTCAAAAAGAAAGTTAAAAGAGATAATTGAAAACAATTGTTGTGATAGTATGTAAACTTATTTAATCATTAGTGCTTAGGGTCTCCCATGAACTTAATGTATTGTTTGATTTTTCAGAATACGTTGAAACAGGACTTTCGCGAAGCTTTTCATTTAGAGCCTTTTTAAAAGCGTCTTTAATTCTGATATCACATGTTAAATCCAGTGAGTCAATATCACCCGCAGAGTAACTACGTCTTTTCGGATTTAACATATCTTGAAATGTTGGCATTTCACTATCGGAACTAGCAATAGAAGAATTACTATCAACTCTTTTAATATTTGGTGCTTTTAAAATGTCTTTCAGAAGGAAAGAATATGTTTTATAAAATGAACTTGAATCAAATTTAATTATATTTTGTATTTCTGACTCGTTCTTAATTGATTTTTCGTTTATTTCTTTATCTTCTGTTTTTTTATTTAAAATATGTTCTGCATTTGATTCTTTTTTTATCATAAATAATGCACAAAAAGTAAAAAATAAAAAGCTTAAATCTGGAAAAAAATCAACTTCTTCACAGTAGTAATTAAAAAACATTTTATATGATCTACATACGATTTTTAAAAATAATTTAAAATTAATTAAAAATCTACTTCCTCATTCATTTGAAAAACGTCAACTGTATCAATTTGATTTAAAGACTTTTTATCAGCTTTTATTCCTGCTAAAGCATATTCAGTAACTCTTCTTTCAAAAAAATTAGACTTGTTTTCCATAGAAATTGTATTCATAAATTGAAAAGGGTTTGATACTTTATAATATTTATCGCAATTTAGCATATAAAGTAAACCATCAGCTACATATTGCACATATTGATACATTGTAGCAGCATTCATACCAATAATTGATTTTTTTAAAGCTTCAAAAACGAAAGTTTTTTCTACTTCAACTGCTGAAATTACGATTTCTTTAATTCTTTCTTTAGAAATTTGATTATGCGTTTTTAATTGTTTATACAACAATACCGCAAACTCACAGTGAAGTCCTTCATCTCTTGATATATATTCATTACTTTGAAATAGTCCTGGTAAATCAAAACCTCGTTTTCTAAAGTAAAAAATTGCACAAAAACTAGCACTAAATAAAATTCCTTCTACACAAGCAAATGCAATTAACCTTTCTCCGAAACTAGCATTGCTTGCTAGCCATTTAGTTGCCCAATCAGCTTTTGCTTTTACTGCATGACATGACTCTATAGCTGTAAAAAGTTTTTCTCTTTGATTCAAATCTTTTTCAAGTGTAGTAATTAGATCAGTATAAACCTCTGAATGAATATTTTCAATTGCAATTTGGAGACCATAGAATAGTCTAACTTCGGCTTGCTTAGTTTCATTATAAAAACGAGTAATAATATTTTCTAATACAATTCCATCAGAGCCCGCAAAAA
Organism: Flavobacteriaceae bacterium; assembly: GCA_024232495.1. GTDB lineage: Bacteria > Bacteroidota > Bacteroidia > Flavobacteriales > Flavobacteriaceae > Marifrigoribacter. The sequence continues at coordinate 12,476 of JAAEPP010000213.1, read as the reverse complement.
ATGCTAATACTTTTAATAAAAAATGTTTTTCATCATCTTTCATTTTTTTAAATTGATTATAATCATTGGCTAAATCTACACTTTCTGCAACCCAAAAACATGCCAATGCTTTTTTATACAGTAGATATGCGTCCATATTTTCAATTTCTCCTAGTACAAATCTGTCTGTTGAATTTTTGTTATCATCTAAAATTGGATCGAATTCTTTTTTTCTTTGTGGCATGTTTTTTGGTGAAGTATATAATAGAAATGAAAAAAAAAATATTTTTTTATTTATTCTCGACCTTGTTTTTAATATAAAAGTAATTTTAATCGTTACTTTTTTTTACTTTAAATATAAAGGTGTTTAATTCTACAATTTTAAAAATAAAATTGCAACTAGATAAATATAAATAAAAAATATATTCAAATTGAAACTAGATTTTTCATAAATAAAAATTTAATTTAATTCAAAACTATAATAAAATAAATAAAAAAAATAAATAAAAACAAAATAAAATTAATTAAAATGAATCTTTTCAAAGTTTTAGTATTTTTTTCATGTCTTGCTTATTCTGTTGCTAATAATTCAAAAAAGTTAAGACGTGGAATTAAAATCCTTGGTCAAGCAGCTAGACCCCATGACAATGAGATTAGTGATTCTGTTTGCGAATATAAAACAAGTTCAAATTGTTTTTTAGTCGGTGATCCTCACTTAAAATCTTTTCACGACTATTATGATCAAGTGTCAGCTGATAATAGTGGGTTTTTAAACATTTATACATACGATGGTTTTCAAATAAATTGTACTACTTACTCAAGAGATTTAATGGATAACATTCATTGGGGTGATGAATATGAATGGCACATTGACGACTGTAAAAACAAACAAATTTGGTTACCTTCAAAACAACATGTTTATTCTGATGGATCAGTTATTACTGCAAAAGTTAAGTGTCGTGGGTCAAAAAAGAAAATGCATATTAATTTACTTCTTGAAAAAACGATTACTTCTGTTGATCCAATTAGTTTTGATGAGTATGAATATGGTATTGACGCAACTGGTGCTTGTGCTGATCGTGAATCTTTGATTCCATAACTTCTAAAAATATATAAATCTTAATATAATTTTTTTAATATATAAATCATATAAATCATATAAATCATCTAATAACATTATCAATATATATTATAACAATTACAAAAATGACCTTTTTTTTTGTAAAAAGGATTATACCATTTACAAGTCTTTTCAATACTTGTACAGGTATACTTGTGTAAACTATTTATATGTTCAATACATTCGTCCATTGAAATTTCATCACTTTGGGTCCATTTATATAGAATATCCCTTGTTGTATTTCCATACATTGAATAAATTTCTGCTATTTCTTTTTTTTTATTTCTTGCTTTATCAACTGCTTGTGATTTCTGTTTGAATTCTGTTTCATTAATTTTATTTGTTAAAAACAGAACCCTTAATTTTCGTAATTCAACTTTTGCATGGTCTTCTCCTGTATTAGTTTCATAGTCTAAGATATGATTTGCAGCCGTAAGATAACCTCTCATTTTTTTTTCGATACAGGGTAAATCGTATTTAGATGTTTCAGAATTTGGATTTGCATGTTCCTTTTTAAGTTTTGTATGTATATGTGAAAAATTTAAACACTCTGCTCCTTCATTGTTATTACTAAAAAGTGAACCTTCCGTTCCGTTTTCAGCCTGCCATTGAGCATAATGAGGATTATGAAAAAATCCGGATCTTATCAATTTCATCGTTCTCCAGTTAAATGCCGTATTACAATTAGTACACCATGCCTGATTACAACCTTGATATAAGTGAATTCTTACATTGCAATTCGGACAAGGTTTTGAATCTGATCTAATCAGTTTTAATGACTCAATATCCTCACTATTACATTCATGACCTTCTTCTTTCTGTTTCATACACTTTTTACATACTTTGGTATCACAACTAATACATTTCCAAGTTTGATCAATCAAGCCATTACAGTTTTCTTTAACGCAATGTCCTCTTATATTTTTAGAACAATTATCATTTTCTTCTTCTAAGTTATTTGATTCTAAACCATGATAAAAACGATACTCTTTCATTGTTTCTTCATGCATCAGTTTTCTTTTTTCTTCTAATTTTTCTATTTCTTTCCAACATTCGTTTTCTTTTTCCCAAAGTGCATCAAGTCTTCTTCCGGATTCAACATATGGAATAGTACTGGTTAATAAAGATTTTTGCTTTTCAAACATAATATTTTCTCTATGCTTCCTATATTCACGATTCAAAAATACCTTGGGCATTACTTCACTTAAAAAATCTCTTCCCCATTGTTTATTACAAGCCATACAATGAGCATCTTCCATGGAATTTTCAAGGTATTTTTTAAAACAGGATCTACATACTTTTGTAATGCAACTAGGACAATCAATTTTTTTTCTATTTGATTTGTTAAACTTTTCAGCACAAATTTCACATTCCATTTCTCTTTAATTATAAAAGTGATAAAATTTTTATTCTTTTTTTTATTCAAATTTAACCGGATTTTTAAATAGCCAATAAATTGTAAAACCGAATACAACAAGCAATATAAATCTATAAAGAACTTTATAACCTGGAGGAGGAATATAAAATAAAAAAGCACCAGTAGTAAAAGTAAGAACTATACTTACTATATAAAACCATAAAAAATTATAATCGTATGATATTATATAATTTGCAACTGAATAAAAAAGTAATAAACTGAACAAAATAAATAAAAATATTGTTTTAGATCGACATAACTGTAATGAGTAAAAGGGTGAGTTATCCCGGTATCTAGTTGACTCATTATAAGAATAATCAGAATAATCAGACATTACTTTTTAATTTACTAATAAGATTTTAAATTTCCTACAAATCTGCTTATATTTTCAGCACCATTATCATTTGGATTTAATACAACTTCAAGAGGTAAATCTTCCTTACTATTATAATTTTTATAATAAATACAACTATGTCTCATCAGAAAAAAAGAAGTAACTCCAATAATAGTAGCAAGAATTATAGGTTGAGTAAATATTGTATCATTCGAAATAATATATGATTCGACTGAACTGGCATCCTTTAATTTAAAATTATAAAAATTTCTAAACCAATCACATAAATCTAAAATCTCACTTCTATCACTGAAAAACATTAAAGTTATTATAAAAAGCAAAACAGGAACTGTATTAGGAAATTTACAGTTGTATCTCGTATTTACTGATTGTACGTACATTACTAAAATTATCGAAATAATAGCGTATGCTGGTTCTTCAGAGAAAATTATAAAAAAACTAACTAAAGCAATTACGAAATATGAAAATACGTACATTAAATAAGGCGGCATTATTTTTCTTCCTTCTATTTCAAAAGGTTTTACAGGTGTATTCCAAATATTTATAGCTGAAAGTCCAGCAGTTAATAAGGCAACCCGTGTTGTGATTCCTGAAGATAAACCGTTAGCCGTTTTACTAAACTGATTCATAGATAAATATAGCACACCTATAAACACTAACAAGGATAAAACAAAAACAACAACAAAAAACATATCCTCTATTATGAATAAAGAGAAAAATTTATTCTTTTAAACATTTTTCTTCTATAAATATCAAAAAATGAATAGACCTAAACGTGCTACAAGAAAGCCAAAAGAAATATATGTACCAGATGATTCAAAACTAGAGGATGATTCTGAAGTCGATACTGATTTTGATGTTGATGATGAAGATTTAGAATTTACAGATGAAGATAAAGAAAGTGATGCAAGTGAAGAAAATGAATATCAATATGATGATTTTTTAGTACCAGATGATATAACTTTATGTTCCGATAAAGAGAAAGACGATGAACTTGAAGATGATGATATATCTTGGCATTCTAGCGACGAATACGAATCTGAATCTGAATCAGAATCTGAGATTGAAATTGAATGTAAGAAAAAAAAATAATATCTTTAAAATTATATATTGCATATAAATACAATGAATAAAGTCGTGATTTTCTTAACAGTTCTAGTTCTGATTTTGTTCGTTATGACTGTATATTCAAATTTACAATTCGCATTTGGCGAATATGGAGGCTCAGATGTTGAAGACTTGGTTGAAAAATATTCGGAATACACAGACTTATCAAAAACTTATATAGTAATAGGTTCTATAATAGTTTTTATTATTTTTGTTGTATTTTCATATTATTTAATAAAATTATCGAATTATATTTCAAGGTATTTAGCTTCTACAGCGATAAATTTTGCTAAATTTACAGCTGAAGCTTTATTTACTGTTTTTATTGGAATATTATTATTAATTTCTGTAATATTTTTTGCATCTTTTTTTACTCAGTATGAATATGCATTTTCAGAAAAAGAAAAATATGAACAACTTCAGTTGCCAGCTCCTTAAAAAATTTTAGAATATATAATGAAAAAAAAATATTTTTACTTGACTTCATTTATTGAGAAAACACTTTGGCCTTCTTGTGAAGCTAAACTAAATTGATTACCTACTGCTGTAGTAAATTGAAGTCCAATGCTAGGGCGAATTTTTCTTTCATTTAATGGCTTGTTTGTAGTGTCATATAAGAAACTTCCATAACCGCCACCCCGTGGCTCATCGATTATATCTTCAGTTTCATAAATTATCAAAGAACTCGATAAAATATAATTATCTTTTTCAGTCCTTACATAAAGTTGCACGTATTCGTCCCTATTTCCCAGATTTTTAATTCTAGCCCTATAACTTATTCTGTAAAGTTTATTTTCACTTAAAGTTATAAAACCGTTATTGTCTACACTCAATTTATTTGATTTATATTTTGATTTATCTTGTTCTAAAACATTGTAAAAGTTTTGTAAAGGTTCTGTAGACGTTTTTTCATATATTGCTGCATTAAAGCCAACCTGAATAAACTCAGGTTTTTCTTCAAGTTTTTCTTGTTTTTCTTCAAGTTGTTTCAATTTTTTTTCTTCAAGGTCTTTCAATTTTTTTTTATTTGCATTTGAATTAATAGACGCTAAGACAGAGAAGTATAAGCAAACAAGTAGTGTTAAAAATATTATTGCGGCTCCAATTATCGTTATTTTACTTATACCTCCTAACATAGACTTTGAAGTTTTTGTTTTTGAATCCATCTAACTATTTATATTAATAAAAGATATATTTATTTAAGTTTACTACTTGATTTCATTAATAGAAATATTACTAAATTTAGAATCAACAGTATATTTAACATTTTCATCTGAGGCATCATTAATAATCATATAAAATCCAATAGTTCTTTCTGAAAGACTTAAATTTTTTGTACTAAATATAAAATTTATTTTTGATGTATCTCTATAAAATGAATCATTGTTTTGTCCCCAATAATGAAATCCTGCTGCAAGAATTTCTGCTTTCCTATTTCTAACTTCAAATAAAGCATTATAAGCGAAACTATCCGAATTTTCAACTGAAGGATCAAAAGATATCCTATAAATCTTATCCTTATTTAAAACTATAGATTTATCTTGATCTATTTTAATGTTATTAATTTCTTTACTCTTTAATTTCTCTAAATCTACTTCAATTTGAAAAGTTTGATTTATATCGGAGTTTGTTTTTAAATAATCTTTATTTTTTAAACTTATAGATAAGAAATCTGGTACTCTATTTATTTCATCTCTTATAGTTTTTACATTTAAAAAAGTTACAGAATTAAAAATGATTAAAACTAAAATTGCCAATATAATAACAATTATTCCTATCAAAGTTGACTTGGCTAAATTCATATTTTGATTATAATTTTATAATAGATTAAAATTTTATTAATTCCATAATTATTTTACTTCGTCATTTTATTAACTTTAACAAGTTTATTTTTTTCAAAATACGATTTAAAACTTTCTAACAACACACATACTATTTGAATCACATCCATCAACTACGGATGTTTCGTTAACAATTAATAAATTCGCTGAATCTTTTCCACCTGGCAGAGTATTATTAGGATTATTTGGTATTTCTCTAAACGTAAGATCGTCTGCATTATAGTCAATTGCAACAATTTGTAATAAAGCACCAAGACCATAATTCTTCCACATTCTGTGTGTTCCATTAGGTGGTTTATTATATTTTTGAATAATTGGAATTATTTGATCCATTGCTTCACCAGGTCCAGTTAATACTGACTGAGCATAATTAACAAAAATCATCGGTAAATCACGTAAAGGTCCGTTTCTTTTTCCTTCTACTTCTGTTTCAGGAACAATTAACATTCCACTTGGCATTTCTGATAAAGGAGGCATGTTATAAGGTGTTGTAACTAATTTTATTGGTGATTTATCACCTAATTCAAAACCTTTTGGACCACATCGAGAACTATCAATAACACAATAACCCATATAATTCGGTTTACCGCTACCAATTTGTTTTTCGGGTTTTTCACTTCCACCGTTGTCCTTAATATATCTATATACTCCGAATGCAATTGCAATAAAAAAAATTACAATAATAACTATTATAATAGGTGAAGGTGAATTACCTTTTTCATTTTTCTTACTAGTTTTTGTTTTTGATTTCATTATTCATAATTTCAATAAAAGATATTTTTACTTGACAATAAAATAAATAAGAATTATTACTAAACCAGTAAAAATAATAGAAACACTTATTGGATATTTAAATATTTTACCATGACCAAAATAGAGATGATTAGATTCTTTTTTTGATTCTTTTTCAACTGATTCTTTCATGTTTTATAATAATTAAATATTTTTATTTATAAAACCTAACCGAAATTATAATTTTATTTGACCTAGGGTCTGTCACGTCCTCTTACTTATATATATATAATATAATATAATAGGGAGGACGTGAATCTAGTTGTAGTAAAAATTAGGTTAGGATTTTGATATTTTATAAATTTTTAATTTTTTATCTTATTATTAAACAGTAATAAAATATAATGGTTCAACAACAGACAACACAATACACAAGATTTGATAATTCTAAACTATCACCTAATGTTAATGCCGTTTTAGCACAAAAAGATGATGTTCCTGTGGTAGGTGGTTCCAATTTACCACCAGTAGTTTCTCAACAAGTTTATCCTTATGACGCCAATTATGACACAGCTACTATTGATGTTTTTACAGGTATTAGCGACATAAAAACTTTGACAGAAAATAGAGACAGAGCATTATATGATTTAAATACTCTATCGTATAATCCTGTAAGTGATAGCGGTACTGGTATTTTATTTCCAGATGCGGTTACTGCTAAAACTGAAGTTGAAAGTGCTTTAAGAGTTCGTCCGACCACTTTTAAAGGTCCACAACAATTAGACGTGTCATATCAAAATACTGATGAACATTTTGACCGTCAAATTAACCCTCGTGGCTGGCGTGAAAATATAGATAAAGAATGGTATAAAGGAGAAAAAGATGCACCATTTGTTGGTTATCCTAACCCTAACTTATTTTACTTTTATACAGATGCAATTCCATCACATAACGTACAAAATCTCGGTCACGCTCAAATGGTTGATGCACTAAGATCGACTGCAGGTGGCGATTTTGATCATAACGAATATCTAAGCACTGTTGGTTCATTGCTTAAGAGCGGTGCAGTACCGTATGGTCCAGCATCAGCAAATATTAAAGAAGTTATTCAAACTGATGGGGGTGGAGTAAACGGTGATCCACGACTGGCCGAAAGAATGTCATCTGAATACGAAAGTACATTTAACCTTGCAAAACGCATTAGAGTTGCAGATGCTTCTAATGATCCTCGTTTCGTTGCAACAGCACCTGGTGTTCAATATCAAGCTGAACAAAATAACTTTGCACGTAGTCAAGAAACACAATTTAGTAAAATTCAAAAATGGAGTGGTATACCCACGGGCTATAGTACAAGCCGTGTACTATCAATTGGTTAAAACTAAAAAAAACACAGTCAAAATATTTTTAAAATTTTTAAAAAAACTTATTAAAATTATTTTAAATTATTTTAATAACATTATGAAGATTAAAAAAAATGTAATCTCCTACATTGTATTCAGTATACTGTTTAACTGTTACTTGTTTTTGTGTAAAATCAAGACTACAAAGAAGATTGTTAACTTCTCCATAAAACAAAACATCTTTAATTTTGTCATTGCTACATAAATCTAATGCCTGTTTCCATCCTTTATTTTGTACTAAAACTCTGAGAAAAACTATATAAACCCAAAATCTTTCTTTTCCATTTGAAACATAAGCATTTATATCTTTTTTCTGAAGTTGTTTAGGGTATATTTTAATCGGATTTTCTAAATAAACAAGTTTTACATTAAAAAAAAAATTAGTATTGTCTTTATTAATTTCGTTTTTTTCTTTTACTTCATTGCAAGAAGTCTCTGCGGGGTTTAAATTAGTTTTCATTCTTTTCGGTTTTGTTTAGAAAAAATTAAAAATTTTAGAAATAGATTAAAAAAAGATTCGAAAATAGTCTAATTTTAAAAATTTAGTTTTAATAAAAAGATTCGAAAATGCTCTAATTCAAAAAAAGTAAAAACTACAGGGACAAAAAATTAAAACTACATTTTTTTTTATTTTTTTTTAATTATTTTTTTTTAATTATTTTTTTTAATTATTTTTTTAAATCAAACTCGAAATAAAATAAAAGAAAATTAAAATAAAATATAAATCAAAAACTTAATTTAAAAATTAAAAATGCTTTTCAGAACTCCTTTAAGCAAAAAACAAAAGATGCAAAAACCTCCTTCAATCAAAAAAAATGAAAAACAAACTAAAAAAAGAAGATTTACAAAAAAAAGTCAAGTTTCACCGGTAAATACATATGATTCATGCTTAGTTACTCAAATTTCACCAATCCCTTTCAATTTAAATCAAAAACCATCGTATTCTGATTTAGAGCCTCTTTCTCTCTCCGAAGTTGAAATATCTGACAATAGTGAAAATTTTCATAATTGTATTTTCGAATATATTTTTTATGATGACTTTTCAGCGCCAGACTTTGATCCTTTTGAAGTAAATGTTAGCGAAATAAGTTTTAAAAAAACATTAATTAAAAACTAAATATAATTACTAATATTAATAAAAAGCAAATAATTCTTATAAATATATAAATTTTTTTAATTTACTTTTAGTTTAGTTTGATTCTATTTCTGTCAACTTCTGGTACTACTAAAGAGGATTTAAGTTCAAAAATACGAAAAGAAAAGTAGTAAGGTTGAGATGTTGTAGGTTTTTTATTACCTGGTAATCTTATTCTTAGTGTTAATTCTTTTAAAACTCTAGGTGGTTTAGTTAAAAGCCTAACCCTTGATGTATTTTCAGGTAATGTTGTTAAGTTAGATGGCAACGTAGGTACGTATATGCGATGAAATGGTTCGAATTCAGGAAATTCGTCTATAATTAAATCTACAAATCTATATTTATTAAGTAAAGCTGATCTAGGTGAAACAGCATTTTTAAAATTCGTTCCATCTATATTTATAGTTGTCATAGTTATATCAATTTTATCAAAACCTAAGACATTTGCCGCAGATTTATTGTTATTAGGTCCAGTTTCGAATAATAATTTACATTCAGTTGAACCATATCCAGGCCAAGCTGCAGCTGGAGGATAAGCTAAGGTTCTACACAGTAATCTGGTTTTTTCTTCTGGATCAGGAATTGGAACTATGTCAACTTTACCGCCGAAATCTGGATCTTTTAAAATTACATTACTGAATGCTTGTGTTAGTGCAGTTAATATATCAGCTAATGGTAATTCTGGAGTGTTGTATAATACAGGGCGATCTGCTATAGTTGCTGTAAAGTCTTTCCATTGTCCACCGAAAATATTAGGGTTTCTTAATTGAAAATCAATTTTATTTTCATTTAAAAATTGTGATAAAGAAGCATATGGCACCTGATAGTTTTCTATTTCCATTGCGACTACATTATCAAAATAATCCTCTAGTCTTACTTTAACATCAGCAGGTCCATTCTTTGATATTACATTTGTTTCTGTGTCTACATTAATAATTTTTATATTTACAAAATCTTGTGCATAATCAGGTTGAAGTGGCATTTTCTTAAGTAAATACAATGATAAAAAATATAAAAAAATAAATCTACAAAAAATAAAGAAATTTATTATAAACATCATGAATTTTTCAAATTTTGTAGATTTATTGCATGTTTTGCAAAGTGTGTTATTTGTAACAGGTGGTTTTTTATTGCCAATCCAATATCTTCCTGTATTTATTTGTGCTGTAACATGGATGGTATCAAGATATCATGACTATTGTGTAGTTTCTGAATTCGCAAGATCTGGACAAAATTATATAAATGGTTGTATAGAAAATAAAGATTTTACTAGAGATTGTTTAAAAATATATGAAAAATTCGGTATAAATATGACAGTTGAACTTTCATCAAATCTACTTACAACATTTTTAGCAATAAATATAGTGGTTTCACTTTATCGTATGTCAGTTTTTTATAAATTTCCTCTTCTTTTTGAAGCAAATACTAAAAAAAAAAGAATTAACTACTCTTTATTTATATTATCAGTTCTTATTTTGATCTTATTTGGTGAAACATTCGTTCATGTATTCTATTATAAGGAGTTAGATATGCCTTATTGTGATGAAATGTTTACAGAATATAATTCTATTTTTTTACCTAAATCTTTAACAAAAGCAGAATCATTATTCGATTAACAAATAAAAATATATTTTTTTTAACTTTAAAATAAAATATAAAGTAAATGACGAAGGATAAGCTTTTAATAATAATTATAAGTATTTCTCTTCTTTTAATTGCTTTTTTTTCTGCTAAAAGACAACAAAAAAATTAATCACTTCTTGACCAGTTATTTGATATTTCTATGACTTTTTTAAGTTTTTCTTGTGATATCAGATCAAAAGGACACCTTGGTCCTTCCTTTGTTATAATAATATTATCTATTTTACCAGATTCAACATATCTTGTAATATAAGATTCATTTTCTAAACCATTTTTGTATGGGATAAGTTTCTGTATACCTGAATTAATCCAGTTTTCATCCTTATAAATAGGCCAATCCGACTTAATAGATTTCGTATTTATATTAATTAATGGTCTTTTATCTTTATATGATAATCGTCTTCTTTTAATTTTGGGTCTAATAATTCCTCCATGTCTTTTTTTATCAGACATTATAAAAAATACAATGAAATATTGAATCATAACTTATTTAGATAGATATTTGAAAATTTAAATTTCAAATATTTTTTTACTACAACTAGATAAATACAAAAAATTAATTAAATAGTTAAAAATAAAATTAACAAAATCAAATCTTTATTATATATAAAATAAATATGACTGATTCAAAAATTGAAAATTTTTCTACTAATGTTAAACATATGTTTGAAATTCAAGATCGCATGCGTGCAATTGCTGCTGAAGCAAAGTTAAAACGTGATCCTTTAAAAAAACAAGCAGATGAGCTTGAAGGTAACATTAAATCATATATGGCTGAAGCAAGTATCGATGTATGTAATTACCAAGATGAAAGACTCGAACTTAAGACTGTAGTTAGATTTGGTTCTTTGACTAAAAAAAGTTTAGAAGCAGCTCTAGTAGCTTACTTTCAAAACGAAGAAAAAGCACAAGATTGTTTTCAATCAATAATGACGTTTATAGGAAGTAAAGAACTTGAAGTTTTGAAAAGACTTAAAAACAGAAAAAGAAAAAGTAAAGCCATAACTGAAGATAAAGCTCAATTAAATGAAAATATTGAACATGAAAAAGCACCAGAATTATCTGATGAAGATTAAATATTTTTTATTTTTTTAATTATTTTAAAAAACCAAGTAATATTCTGCACAGTTAAAGCAGTTAAAAGTAAATTTTCCATTATTTTTAGTTCATTAAAATTTTTTAAATGTTGCAAAGGAAATAATATTAACCGACATATAAAAAATGTAACAACGAAACAAGTTTTAAAATTTCTTAATTTAATTTTTTCGATATCAATCAAAGTTCTTCTGCAACCTGGTGGACCATTCAAAATTGATGCTAGACATAGAAATATAGTACTTGCTTCCGTAAATAAAATAATAGGTGCAATTTTATAATGTTCATGTGTTGAAATTAATATTAATACTGTTGCTGCTGTATGATGAAAAACCATTTCGAATTTACAACCATGAAAAATATCATGGATAAAGTAAGCAATAGGCAATATAGGCTTATCCCACACTTGAAAAAACCAACAGTAAAGTCCATATATAGTACACCAAGAAGAATTAATTAAAGCCGGTATATTTGAAGTATAAAAACGTAATAAACGTGCTTCAGAGAGAAAATTACAATAAATTGGCATAGAATTTTGAATAAAATTATGAAAATATTGTTCCGATAGTTCTAGAAGAGAGAAATTGAAAAGAAAAGATAAAATATAATAAAACATTCTGAATTTTAGTATTATATATTTTCAAATAAAATGCT
>JAAEPP010000212.1 GCA_024232495.1 Flavobacteriaceae bacterium | reverse complement strand
TTCAACTCCTGCTGGTGCGTCTACAAAAGGAGATGCAGTTCTAAATTCAAAATTAGGAATTAATAAGGTTTCGTTTAAATATACATCAACAAGCTCTGCTGCTGCATCTGCTGAATTGTGTATTACTTGTACTCTTGCTGTTTGAGCATAAATAAATCCTGTGATTGTAAACAGGAACATAAAAATAATTGATTTTTTCATAGTTATAAGTTTTAAAAGTTTTGACAAATATATAAAAAAATATCATTTTGTTTAACTATTTAACTATTTTATTAAACAATAATTAAATAATAAAAACTTATAGTTTATGAAAAAGAGTTTAAAATCACCTATTTAAGGGTATTAAGACGATAAAAAAAGGGTGAAAAAAAATTAATTTTTTTTCACCCTTTTTTTATTTAGAAGAAATTTAAAGTGTAGTTTTTGGCTGTTTAAATTTAAATAACAGACAATTTTACTTCGTTAATTGATATTAATTCATCCAATCTAGACTTAAAAATGATTTGATCATTCGTATTTACTTTTTTATAATCGTCCCAAATATTTCCTACTATAACACACTTGTTTTTAGTATGTTCTAATATTTTATTTACATTTTTAATAAAATCATCCTTTTCTTCTTTTGTTTTATCAATCATAAAATAAGTAATCCAAGTAATGTTTTTGATTTGTGAATTTAAATAAAATAAATTATCAAATGGGATACTTTTTCCTAGGTATATTATGTTTTCTCCAACTAGTTTTAAATAATAATTTAAAAACATTAATCCTAATTCATGAATTTCACCGTAAGGCAAGAATAATACATTGATGTTATTATCAGTCGTGCTTCTAGGTATTTTAGCTATATTTAATGCAATTTTTTGATAAATTAGGTTCGATATAAAGTGTTCGTGGGCGGGTTTTATAGAATCAGTCTGCCATAATAAACCCAAATGTTTTAATAATGGAATGTAGGTATTGACAAAAATCTCTCTAAAAGTAAGGTTCTCTTTTTGCTGTAAGTAAATTTCTTGAAATAAATTTTGGTCAAAAGTAAACATGCAAATAACCAAAGAGTTAATCTCATAACTATTAGAAAACTCACTTAAAGCAAAAGACTTTGCTTCTTCAGCTATTTGATTATCTGATAGTTTTGATATTTTAGATATCTTGTAGCCATTATTATATAATAAACTAACATTCAAAATCTTTTGAAGGTCTGAAAGATTATATGTTCTAACATTTCTATTTAATCTTGTAGGATTTAATAGTTCATATCTTTTTTCCCAAATACGTATTGTATGCGCTTTTATACCTGTTAGGATTTCAAAATCCTGGATGGTGAAAGTGTCTTTAATCTTGTTTATCAATTTGCTTGTTTTAATGAACAAAATTAGGTTAAATTATTAACATACAGTACAATTTTTAAATAAAAAACACTAAATACGCTCAAAACGCCCATTATTTAAGCAATAACAGTTAAAAAATAAATCTAGCCAATACACTTTTTGAGTTAATTACCAGAAAAAAAGAGGTAGAATTTTAAAATGATGGGATGAAGTAAAAAAAAATGTAGCGTGAGCGTGACTCGAACACGCGACCTCAGCATTATGAATGCTGCGCTCTAACCGGCTGAGCTACCACGCCATAATTTTGGCAAATATATAAATTTACTATGAAAGCAAATGATGTTTTAAAAATAATTTTCACTTTAATTAAAAAGGTATAAATTTAACTAAAATTGACACTTCTAAAATACCTGAACAACAATACATTAAGGCAGTAACATTAAATAATATTTATTTAAATAGAGCTATTTAATAGATGTAAAAAACATCTATTAAATAGCTCTATAACAAAAAAAGACCTACATCTGTAAAGCTTTTTATTTATAAATTGGTCCCAAATAATCGTAACTTATTTAGAGTGGTAAAAAGTATTATGGATTAATGTGCAGTTTTTGAGTTGTTATGTTTTTACTAAAAACAGTAATAAAAACTATAAGAGATGTTTAAAGGCTTGGACATCGATTAAAAATTAACTTGAAATACTTATTTTGAAGGTGATTCCATGACTCTTGAGAAATAAAGATTAATCCCTTTATTTTTCTATTTTCAAATTACTTCTTCAAGCGGCCTAAAAAGATCCTCTTAGCGTTTTAATAAATCACTATTAGTTATTAATCTATAGTTTAGAAACATAAAGTGCCAGTTCTATTAATTTCATTGAATAGCCATACTCATTATCATACCAAGCTACTAGTTTAAAAAAATTATCGTTAAGAGCAATCCCTGCTTTAGAATCATAATTACAGGTATGTTTTTCTGAAACAAAATCCTGAGAAACAACTTCATCTTCTATATACTGAACAACACCCTTGTATTCACCATTTGCAGCTTCTTTAAAAAAGCTATTAATTTCTTTAATACTGGTTGCATTCTCAGTACGTACGGTTAAATCTACTACAGACACATTTGCTGTTGGAACTCTAAAAGCCATTCCTGTAAGTTTACCAACTAATTCAGGGATTACCTTAGTTACAGCAATTGCAGCACCAGTTGAAGTGGGTATGATATTATTAAGGGCGCTTCTTCCTTTTCTATATCCTCCTTTTGGCCCGTCTACTGGTAATTGTGTAGATGTTGCCGCATGAACAGTTGTCATTAAACCTTCAACAATTCCTACTTTATCATGTAATATTTTTGCAAGTGGGGCTAAACAATTTGTTGTACAAGAAGCACAAGATACAATGTTGTCATTTGGTTTAACATTTTTATGATTGACTCCCATAACAAACATTGGGGCTGTTTTTGAAGGAGCTGATATAATAACCTTCTTAGCTCCAGCTTTTAAATGTGCAGAAGCTGAATCTATTTCTTTAAATATTCCTGTACAATCTACTATAATTTCTGCTCCTATACTACCCCAATTTAAGTCTTCTGGATTTCTTTTAGAAGTAACTCTTATTGTTTTTCCGTCTACTATTAATTTTCCATCAGAAACAGTTATATCTCCTTGATATTTCCCATGAACAGAATCATACTTTAATAAGTATGCCAGATGATCTACATCTAATAAATCATTTATTCCTACTATTTCTACATCCTTGTTTTTAGATGCTATTCTAAAGGCTAGTCTACCGATTCGTCCAAAGCCATTTATTCCAATTCTTATCATAATTATTATCCCTTTTTATAAAAATCTTTATTTTCATATTATTATTAAATAGACGTAATGTCTGCAACTCTAATTAATTCTTTATCTATTTTATTATCTCCTTTTACAGCTTCTGAAAAGGGGACCGAAACAACTTTACTATTCTGAACACCAATCATAACCCCGTGCTCTCCTCTTATTATTGCATCAATTGCATTAACTCCTAACCTACTGGCAAAAACTCTATCTCTACAACTTGGAGAGCCACCTCTTTGTACATGACCTAATACAGTAACACGCACATCATAACCAGTAAGGGTGTTTTCAATATAATCTGCTATCTGATAAATGTTTTTACCTACCTTATCACCTTCAGAAACAACTATAATACTAGATGTTTTACCTGAGTTTTTACTTCTTTTTAGTGATTCAATCAAACGCTCTTTACCTAAGTTTTGCTCAGGTATTAAAATAATTTCTGCTCCCGCTCCTATTCCGGCACTTAATGCAATGTCTCCCGCATCTCTTCCCATTACTTCTACTAAAAATAATCTGTTATGTGAATGTGCTGTATCGCGTATTTTGTCTATTGCACCTACTACTGTATTTAAAGCAGTATCATAACCTATCGTAAAGTCGGTACCATTAATATCATTATCTATAGTACCTGGAATTCCAATGATTGGAAAATGAAATTCCTCGCCAAAAGCCATAGCTCCCCTAAATGTTCCATCACCACCAATAACAACTAATCCATCAATACTAGCTTTCAATAAATGTTGATGAGCTAATTCTCTTCCTTTTTTTGTTCTAAATTCTGCAGATCTTGCAGATTTTAAAAAAGTACCCCCACGACTTATTAAATTTTTTACAGAACGAGCATTTAAAGGTTCAAAATCACCTTCCATTAACCCCTCGTAGCCTCTGTATATTCCATCACATAAAAGATTATTAAACGCACAAGACCTTACCACCGCACGTATTGCAGCATTCATACCTGGGGAATCTCCCCCACTAGTTAAAACACCAATTTTTTTAATTTTATTATTACTCATTTCTTAAATCAATAGGACAAAAGCTTGCCACAGAATATAATCTGGTAATTTAATTCAAGTTATTCTCTTGAAAGTTACATTTTAGAGGTGCTTTTTATTAGTTAGAATCCACTAATTACTTTTAAACAAAAATAGTTTATGAACAAAATGCGTTATTTGTAATAAATAACGCATTTACTTATTTAAAAAATAAATGAATTAATGCTTAATTAGCTTAATTTCATTTGTACCCTCAGAGGTATAAATCCTAGAAAAATATATTCCTGATGGTAAGCTATTGGCATCAATAATAACTTCAGTTGATCTTGGATTATTTTCTAATACTATTCTTCCTTGAATATCTATTATTTGAATTACGTTAATAATTTGGTAATTGGTTTTAAAATTCCAAACACTTTGAGTTGGATTGGGATATGCACTTACAAAATTTGCTTCAAATTCGTCTATAGATAAGGGTTGAGGACATTCGTCGAAAATATCATTGTCTGCAACTCCAGCTGCATGGATTCTATTTGCATAGTTTTGGTTGTCAGTATTTATCTGAACACCATCATTTACACAATCTAATAAATCTTCTTCTACAGATGTATTATCATTATTCCACAAATATTCAAAAGCAATATCTTGTCTTACTAAAGCTGTATGAGTTCCATCACCATTATCTATACAACCAGGGCCTCCAAATTCATTAAATTCGTTAACACTGTAACGCATGTAATGAAAATTTCCTGAAGTACCATTTACAACTAATTCTGTATAATCAACACCAGGAATTCTGAATGAATTAAAATAAAATAATTGATCTTCACCCCCAATTGTCATTATTCTGTTACAATAACTGTTGTAGTCTGTGTTGAAATCACTTGCAAGAGCGATATCATTATCAAGACCTTTACCAGCAACTTTAGAGGCCATTGCTTCTTGATCTGTAGAATTATCAACAAAAGTAACTCTCCATAAATATTCGTTGGTACCGTCAGTAGATGTACTAAAGTCAAAAGTCCAAATGTCATTACCTTGATCGGCAGCTGGGTAAAAATCAAAATTTCCACCAAAATTTGCAAGAACGTCAACACTTGCAACATCAGATAATTCTGAAACATCTACGGATCCAGTTTGTGCAAACATAAAGTTTGCTAATAAGAGAAATAGGAATGTAATTTTTTTCATTTTTAAAATTTTTAAAGTTTATAATTTATTTCGATTTTAAAATTTATATTTCGATACCTTCAAATATAACACCTATATGTTGTTATTTCTTTATCGGGTACCGCTACAAAAAACATACAAGTCATAAAAAAAAGAATATTTTAAAAAAAATCACTTAATATCAATGATAACGATACTTTTAATTCTTTTTTTTTAAATAAAACATAAAATTATTTAAAGAGAAAGTTGTATTTGTATAGTAATTGTTGTGGTATTAATGTATTTTGTTGTGTTTAATTATATAATTATTTTTTTGCGTTATAACTTCTAAAAGCTTCATTTATGACAATACACGTTATAATTAAACTCAAAAAAATAATATTAGTTTGCTTTACATCATACATTAACGTTTAAATACATTATTAATTTTATTAATTCACAGGTATATTAATAATTTATGAACCTATTTTTTAGAATGTATTAGAATAGAAGTAAAAATCAATAGCTATTATTAAAACTCTATAATGTCCTATATGTAGTTTAAATTAAAAGTAATCTCAGCTTCATCGATATAGGTCTCATTAATAAAAAATCCTTCATAAAATTACAGAATGAAAATGATTATTTCTTTAATACAAGTGCGCTATATTTTATATAGCGCACTTTCTCTTTAATTGTATTAAATTAATTGATTAATTTTTAACAAGTTTAATAATTTTAATTCCTTCTGATGTATTTATTCTTGTTAAATACATTCCTGTTGTTAAGCTTTCAGCGTTTATTATTGCTTTGCTACTATTTGGATATATATTTAAAACTACCTTACCTTGAATATCTAAAACCTGAATTGAATCTATAACTTGATTATTCGTCTCAATATTCCAAATATTATTTGTTGGATTTGGATAATGAATGACTGTTTGTGATTCATTCTCATTAACACCTAATGGTTCGGAAAGTTCAATATCATCATAGTAATAAGTAGATCCATCTCCTGGTAAGTCTACAATAAACTCAAAGAAGACGACTACTTTGTTATAATCTACATTGGCATCAATCAAACCTGCAAAATCAAACGATAAGGTCTCCCAACTATTAATTGTTGTAGTATTTACATCAACAAATATTTGATTACCTGTGGACTGGTTCTCCAATGCTAATCGAACT
>JAAEPP010000211.1 GCA_024232495.1 Flavobacteriaceae bacterium | reverse complement strand
TTCAACTCGATTTCTTATAAAGTACCCCTTTGCATGGAATAAAACGAATTTGTTTTCTCTAAAACGTTGTAAAAATACATATTACAACAGTTATGTTGATGGGAACAGCTTAGAACTTATTACTTCGAGGGTTTCTTATAGTTCCCAATAAAACTTTGTGGAAATGTAGCCCCGCAATAAGAGTTCACCTTAATTTCTTATAAAGTACGCATTTCCCATGGAATTAAACGATTCCGTTTGCTCTAAAACGTTGTAAACAAACTTATTACAGCAGTTTTGTCCATGGGAACAGCCTAGAACTTATTACACCGAGGGTTTGTTATAGCTCCCCATGAGACTTAGTGAGAACTTAGCCCTGGAATAAGTGTTCACCTTAATTTCTTATAAAGTATGCCTTTTGCATGGAATAATACGATTCCGTTTGCTTTAAAAAGTTGTAAACATACGTGTTACAACAGTTCTGTCCATGGGAACAGCCTGGAACTTATTACACCGAGGGTTTG
>JAAEPP010000210.1 GCA_024232495.1 Flavobacteriaceae bacterium | reverse complement strand
TTAAAATGGAGCTTACAACTATCTATATAGCAGTAAAATGAATATTCTAGATTTTCTATCTCAAACTACTATTGAGTCACCACTTTTGAGATGCCAGTTTGTGTATTAAAATCTGTAAAGTATCACTTTGTTAGACTTAGAAAACCTTTCATTAAAGAACCATATTGAAAATATGAATGGAAACATTCCACAGAGGGCTATCCAATGAATTGTTATGGAGAGATATTTAGGATATAAAACACATTTTCCATACAAGATATGTCTCTCATTAAGAATTTGAACCTTTAAAATGGAGCTTACAACTATCTATATAGCAGTAAAATGAATATTCTGGATTTTCTACCTCAAACTACTGTTGAGTTACCAGATTTGAGATGCCAGTTTGTGTATTAAAAGGTATAAACAAAGCATTACTGAATTGGCCATAATGCTTCAGACTCGAGATGCCAGGTAAATCTTTGTAAATGCATTTTTGCTACTAAACCATTGATCAGTTTTAGAAAATTGTGCTGAAAACACAAATAGTTATATATGATATCCATAAATACCTTTTTACTCTGCTAACTATTTTCTAGGTAATTGATATTATTAATATCTTTTGTAGTTCATGTGAACTCTAATCGTTACGTTCAGATACGTATCGGCGCGGTATTTACGATGGTAGATTCAGTGTTATTTTTTAGAAGGCAAGACCAAGCGTATCTTACTCCTAAACATCGTATATACTTACCTTCTACCTTGATACATACAACCCCCATTTATCTGCCATTTGAATGATGAAACTTTAGGATGGAAATTAATTGATATCTAACGACGTGGTCACCTATACCATGAGTATATCCTGCCCAGTCCGACAATTGGGTAGCCCGTCGACTTATGAAATGCAATATCAATGAGTATTTCTGATTAAGGGGACCCTATCCAAAAATATTTTTGATTATTTAAATGAATATCTGTTACTTTTTTGCCATCTAATTTACAGTTTGCACTAAATATTTTGTTGAAATTTTTAGATAATTAACTGTTACCAACAACTGCAAAATCATATGGGAGACATTTCAACATATAGAAGGGAATTTCAACACACTTTTGAGTGAATTTGCTCATGGATGCCCTCTGACCCACAATTTTTTCTAGAAACAAGAAAATTAAGTTTTATGATTTTCCATCATTGTTTTGAATTGAGGACCTTGGGATATTGGGCAATGATACTCACTAAGAACATTTAAGTAATAAGATATTACATAAAAAACAAATAGCTGAAAATATTTTGATAACAAAAAATTAAGGAAAATTGTGATAAAAGTTTATGCAGAAATTATCAGCTTTCTAAACTAAGTAGATTTCCCACTAAAAATCAAAAACTTTTTTTATCAATTAAGATCATGCTGAAATTTAACCCTTTTAGGTTGATTGGAGAAAATTCATATTATCATATATTGTAGGCAATGTTATGCCTATTTGATTTATGAGTATGATATTTCATTCCCAGTCGGACCTCATTCATTGGATAGCCCATTGTGTAGAGACCGTTTTTTCCAAATTATTGTTGTTATAAATTCAAAGTAATGGAATTTTTAAAATAATTTTTCCATATCTTTGGCCAG
>JAAEPP010000209.1 GCA_024232495.1 Flavobacteriaceae bacterium | reverse complement strand
TTTTTCTTAAATCTAATCCAGCAGCTTGGACTGAATTTATTGCTAATAAAGTAGAACCAGCAGCAGCGTAAAGACCTGCTTTAACTGTATTTTTCATAGTGTTATTTTGCTTAAAAAAATATAATAACAGATTAAGTATAGACAAAATAGGGGAATAATGCAAATTTTTGTTTATAAATTGGGCTATTATCTTTCTACCGTGAAAAAATATCACTAAAATAACCTAAATCTGTAACTCTTTTAGGCAAAATCTAGCACATAGTTTTTTTATATATCTTTCTTTTGTTCTAAATCAATGAGAAACCCTTTTTGCGACTTTACAAAGATTATTAAGCCCTTCAGTTAAAGCATTAGTAAATTTAAAGTTTTTATTTGAATTTTCAATATATCCTTTAATATTGGCATACCATCTTTTAATTGTTCTTCAAAACTGTTTTAATCTTCTATGTTCACTATTTAAAGCATCATCTCTAATCCTATCTATTTCGATTAAATCTAGATTATCTAATGCATCATAAAAATCTTCTTTTAAAGTCCGTGCTTCTTGAAGATATCCTCAATAATCAAACTCTTTAAAGATTTGATTTAATCTTAGTTTTTGTATTCAACTAAGATTTTTTTCTCTGTACATAAATAATAACCTATATCATTTTTCAATAAAATAATCTGCTGTAATTTCTTGATATTCTACTATTTCTCATTTAGAGTTAATCAAATCTTTTGGATCAATATTTAGTATATTTAGTCTTTGATCAGCTCTATTTTTATACTTTTGCATAGCTTTCTTTTTATTCTCAGACTGATTTTCATTCAGATTCTTAATATCTTCTTTTGTTATTTTGGTTCATTTTCGTTTTCAAAGTTTATGAATATCTTCAATTTTAACAAAATTCATAGCAAGACTATTAATAGAGATATCTCTCACATAATCTACCACTCTATTAACTTCTTGTCACAAGTGATATTTATCTACTCATCAAATTGGATTTCCACAAATTTTATCTAAACTTTTAGCATACCCTTTATTCATATCTGTATTATATCATTTTATCTTTTTGTGAAATTTTAAAGGCAAAGATTTCCATATCCAATCATCTAGTTTTTGTTTAGTTATTCAATCTATCACAGCTATCATTTCTTTCGTTTTAAGCTCTGTGATTATGAGAATCATATCTCTTCAAGAAAAACTATGTTCATCTACTCATAACCAAACCTCATCTAATTTAGAGATAATTTCAATTCATTTTTTATTTATTAAATCTATATCTATTCTATCAAGAATACCATCTATTACGCTATTTGAACTTTGGTATAGTTCTTTTAGTTTATTTCAACTAACAAATCACCAATTCCATTGAATATATTGTTCAAAATGATTAGTAAACATTCAAAAAGGGCTTACGAAATCAAATTTTTCATAAAATCTAGTATTACAATTAGTACATCTAAAATATCTTTTATGTAATTCTAGGAAAATCATTTTATCTCAGCCGTAAGGCATATGAGGTATTAGTTTTCTCTGTTTATGTAATTTTATATCTTGCCTTTTGTTAGTTTTTAAACCACAATGTATACAAATCGTATTATTATATTTACCTCTTATTTTATATATTATTTTCTTTTTTTCTTCATAAAATCATATAATTGTGACTTTTTTCCAATTTAGATTTAGTATTTTACGAATATTCTTTAATATGTTCATGAAAAATATGTTTTTTTAAAGTTATAAATCACTTAATCTTATCATATTTTTCATTTAAATATATAAATTAAAAAAGAGTGAAGGTTTTATTACAAAACTTTCACTCTTTTTTAATACTTAATTGTTATCTTGTTTATCAGTAAAACTTACTATTAAAATCTATCTTTTTTTCACGTTGGAAAGATAATAGCCTCATTCTTAGATTATACCAGTTTTTCATAAACTACGCATTGAAAACAACCTCTGTTGAGAGGATTCTTTAGGATTTGTATTGGTATGTTTTTTAGTAATTC
>JAAEPP010000208.1 GCA_024232495.1 Flavobacteriaceae bacterium | reverse complement strand
ATCTGACGACGCTTCCACCGTAGTTGGTTTAACCAATAGTGGAATAGGTTTTGTACTTAAGTTGCCGGTTGCTCCGTCTAATAATAATTGTGATAATGCTATTAGTTTAAACTGTGGAGTATCAATTTCAGGGAGCACCATAAATGCTACTGATTCTGGAGGATCTGTTGCGCCAGATGTTTTTTACACGTATACAGGATCTGCAGGGGAGGGTCTCATAGAGTTGACTCTTTGTAATGGGACCACTAATTTTGACACTTTTTTAAGAGTTTATTCAGATTGTTCACTTACTAACGAAATAGCATCCAATAACGACGATTGTGGTATTTATTCTAGATTGGATTTTGAATCGGATGGAACCTCTACTTATTATATCATGGTTGAGGGAGCAGGGCAAGAATCTGGTGATTATACCATTGAGTTAAATTGTTTATTGAGTAATTCGTCTGAAACAAATAATACCTTCGCTTTGTATCCTAACCCTGTTGATGACTTGTTATATATTGCCTCAGAAGAACTTATTAAAAGTATTAGTTTAAAAAATATATTAGGACAAACTTTACATGAATTAAAAGTAGATTCTTTTGATAGTTCGATTGATGTATCTAATTTGAATAAAGGAACCTATTTTTTAAATCTTAAAACAGCATTTAAAAATAGCGTAAAAAAAATAATTAAAAATTAACAATAGTTAATAAAAAAAAATGATAAAATTTTAATAAATGAAGAAACAATCTAAAAAAAGCTTTTTGTTTTTACTTCTAATAGTACCTTTTATTTTAAATGCTCAAGTCTGGGAATATAAAGACTCAGGAACCGATTTTATACTACTAGATCTTTCCATACCTCCAGGGCAAGATCAAATTGCATATGCTGCGGGCTCTCAATATACAGTTGATTCGGAGGGGATAATTATTAAAACTGTAGATGGAGGAGAAACTTGGGAAACCATTTATCCTTTATCAGGTACAGTGCATTCGTTTACAAGAATTGAGTTTGTAAGCCCACTTAAAGGATTTGTTGTTGGTTGGGGTAATACTTTTATGATGACTGAAGATGGTGGAGCTACTTGGGTAGATATTGCTGCTGGAACCGATATTTATTATTACAGCGGTTTAAATTTTTATGATGAAAATAATGGCTTTGCGATGGGATTAAATTTAAGTAATGGTTTAGATTCCTATATAACAAACGATGGAGGAATCACATGGAACCCTGGAACGAATACCACCAATATGGCAGAATTTGCTTCTGCTTATGCTGATGAGAATACCTTGTTCACCGTTGGAAAAGATCAAGTGATTAGTAAATCCGAGGATGGAGGCGAAAACTGGTCCGTTATTAATACGGGTATTCAAGGATTTTACAATTTTGAAGTATATTTTAAAGATTTAAATAATGGCATTGTTTCTACAGAAGACGGAACCTTATTAACGACTCATGATGGTGGTTTAACTTGGGATAGTTCTAGTACGGGTTACCATAATTTTTATGGATTAAATTATGTTGGAGATCAATTATTTGCAGCGGGTACAGACGAAGACGTTTTTCAATCTTTCAATAATGGAAATACTTGGAATTTAATATTTAGTGGTCCTCCTATAGCAACATTTTATGCTATCGAATTCTTTAGTAATGGCGATGCTTTAATTTGTGGCTCTCAAGGAACGATGCTAAAGGCAAGTGCTCTTATACTTAACACTAACACTGTTGAGAATTCAAGTTTAACTATATTTTATAGAAGTTCAATAAAAGAATTAATTGTAAATTCAGATCTGGTATTTTCAAGTTATTTAATTTATTCTTTGGACGGAAAACTAATTAATGAACAAAAAGTAACTTCAAATAATACATTAAAAATAGATGTATCCCATTTATCAAACGGGAATTATATGGTAGTCTTAAATTCTGATAATAATCGGAGAACAGCGAAGTTTGTAAAGTACTAGGGGCTAAAAAAAACGACTCCAATTTGCAAAAACCTCCCAAATAAAAATTCCTAAGAACACTAGTGAAACTGTTAGTTTCATAAATGTAGAGACTAAAAAACCTAAAAAAGACCCCAATGCCGATTTTAATGCTTGTGGGCCTTTTGTTTTGTTAAAAACGATTTCTCCAATAAAAGCACCAAAAAATGGACCTATTAAAATCCCAAATGGGATAGGAGTAAGTATTCCAATAATTAAACCCAATACAGCACCTACAGCACCAGCTTTACTGCCCCCAAACTTTTTGGTGCTAATGGCTGGCATCATATAATCCAATAAAAAAATACCAATAGCGATTACAAAGGTGATTCCTAAAAACCAATAATTAGTTGGTATAGCAACCGTTAAATCTAAAAGTAATAGCCCTAACCAACCTAATGGAGGGCCAGGAAGTACAGGTAAAACACTACCTATTAAACCAACAATACAAAGAATAAACCCTATACTTACCAATATTAAATCCATATTCATATCTATTTGGTCGCATATTAACTGTAGTTGTTACAACGATTGTTTAAAAATTAAATTTGTTATCTTGTAATTTACAGGGATTTATTATTTTT
>JAAEPP010000207.1 GCA_024232495.1 Flavobacteriaceae bacterium | reverse complement strand
TTCAATTGTTAAGACAATTTCATCTGTGACTGCAGGACAATTATCACCTGGTAAGTTGTTTTGCGCTGTTAGTTGAAATGTTATGCTTGTATCATTTGAGTCTATTGTATAGGTAGGATTTAGTAAAGTTGGATTATTTAAAGATCCATTACCTCCAATAGCTTGCCATAGGTAAGCAACTCCAGTAGCGGGTCCACTAGCAGAGGAAAGTGTAAAAGAAGTTTGATCACTACAGATTGTATCATCGCTACCTGCGCTGATTACGGGTAATTGCTCGACGGTTATTGTTACAGACGCCTCTTTAAAACAACCTAAAATGTCGCTTGTTTTCTTTAGGGTATAGATGGTAGTTTCGGTTGGTGTAACTGTTGGATTTGGATTAGAAGTATCACCTAGACTACTATCGAATGGTGCTGAAGTCCATAAATAAGAATATCCAGCATCTTGAGCTTCTCCAATAACAAAGCTATCTTCCTCGCAAATAGTTGCATCACTTCCTGCATCTATTGGAACTTCTATAATGGATATCGTGACACTGTCTGTATCAGTATCTCCTGTAGAAAGTTCCGTAACAGTTACTGTGTAGGTGGTAGTTACATCTGGAGCCACCATTGGATTGGGGATATTATCATCAAAATTTGTGTCCAGGGGTGATGAGGTCCAACTGTATTCAAATAAAAGTAGGTCACCTGCTTCTCCTATTTGATAGGAATCACCAAAACATATTGATTCAGAAATACCTGCATTGGCAACAGGCACAAGAAGATTATTATGTTCTCTATTTTCATACGTTTTATTGGTATACGTTTTTTCAGAAATAGGGATACCTATATTAAGGTCATTATTATTATCAAAACTGAAGGCATTTATTTGTGATGAAAACAAATAAAGCGTCACTAAAAGATAGTGCATATTTTTCTTAAAATATTTCATGAGGATAATTTTTTTATGTTGATTTACTTTCGTAAAAAATATTATTCGAATTTAATCTATTTGTAGTTAAATAAAGATACATAATTGATACATGTATAAAATTTAACATTAATTCTTTTTTTAAATAAAAACGGACCCCAAAATAAAGTTATTAACAATGATATCAAAGAAACTTCTTGTTTTTAAACCTATTTAATACCTATTAGCTTTAATATTAGGCCATTATAATTGGTGATAAATTATTTAAATCAACAAAAAAATTAGTTTTTCGTCTATGTTATTTGTTTTTTGTCGATATTTATTTAAAATAAATATTGTAAAATAAATTTTTAATTGTTTTTTTATGGTATTTGAAAAATTATTTAATTTTTAATTACTTTTTTTAAATCTCATCATAACTAAAACAACATTAATGAGTAAAACCCTACTAATTAATTATTTAAATGCTTTTTTTAATACCCTAAATAATTACCATGACCAAAAAATTATCTGTCATAAAAAATGATACAACAATATTTATAGCGACTTTAAAAAATAGGATTATATTATCTTAAGTTTCCATAACTTAAATGGTTCTAATTAATGAATTCAGCACGTATTTAAAGATCCTTAGCGTAAGTCATTTAAATTTTGCTTTACTGTACAAAGAGTAATTATACTTCCTTTTTTTGTAGATTTGCAATTAAGAATCAAAACTTATTTTACATGCAAAAAATTCCTGTATATCAGCCTAAAAATAAAGTGCGTATCGTAACAGCTGCCTCTTTATTCGATGGTCATGATGCTTCTATAAATATTATGAGACGAATTATCCAGGCAACTGGAGTTGAGGTTATACACCTAGGCCATGATCGAAGTGTTGAAGAAGTAGTTAATACTGCTATACAAGAAGATGCAAATGCTATTGCTTTAACTTCCTACCAAGGAGGACATAATGAGTATTTTAAATATATGTTTGATTTACTTAAAGAGCGAGGTGCCAACCACATCAAAATTTTTGGTGGCGGTGGTGGGGTTATTTTACCAGCTGAAATTGAGAATTTACATAGTTATGGTATCGAAAGGATTTATTCGCCAGATGATGGTAGAAAATTAGGTTTGCAAGGAATGATCAATGATTTGGTCGAAAAATCTGACTTTCCAATAGGCGATTTATTAACGGATGAAGTTAATTTGATAGAAAAAAAAGAAGCTGGTGCAATTGCAAGAATTATATCTGCTGCCGAAAATTTTCCTTCAATTGCAAAAGATACCTTACAACTAATCCATAAAAAAAATGAGAACTCTAAGATTCCAGTCCTTGGTATTACTGGAACTGGAGGGGCCGGAAAATCATCATTGGTAGATGAATTGGTAAGACGTTTTTTGATTGATTTTCCTAAAAAAACAATTGGATTAATATCTGTAGATCCCTCCAAAAGAAAAACAGGTGGCGCATTACTTGGCGATCGAATCCGAATGAATGCTATCAACTCGGATCGAGTGTATATGAGATCTTTAGCTACTAGACAGAGTAATTTAGCACTCTCTAAATATGTATCTGAAGCTATTCAAGTTTTAAAAGCAGCAGCGTTTGATCTTATTATTTTAGAAACTTCTGGGATTGGTCAAAGTGATACAGAAATATTAGAACATAGCGATGTCTCCCTGTATGTAATGACCCCTGAATTTGGTGCAGCAACCCAATTGGAAAAAATAGATATGTTGGATTTTGCCGATTTAGTGGCTATTAATAAATTTGATAAAAGGGGGTCTTTAGATGCTTTACGTGATGTTAAAAAACAATACATGCGTAATAATAATTTATGGGATATTCCACAAAATCAACTACCAGTTTACGGAACTATAGCTTCTCAGTTTAATGATCCGGGAATGAATTTACTTTATAAGTCTATTATGGATAAACTGGTCGAGAAAACAGCAACAAATTTAAAATCCAGTTATAAAATATCGGAAGAAATGTCTGAAAAGATATTTGTGATTCCCCCTTCAAGAGTTCGATATTTATCGGAAATTTCAGAAAATAATAGAAACTACGATGCTAAGGTTATTGAACAGGTAGAGGTAGCACAAAAATTATATGGAATTTATAAGACAATAACTTCTATACTTGGTATTAACAATAGCTTCTCACATCTAGGAAAAAACGGTTTAAACGAGAAAGTTTTGACTAGTGAGATTACTAATGCAACAGATCAAAACCTATTGGAGTTATTATTCAAAGAATTTGATCGAACTAAAATGGATTTTGATCCTCATAATTGGGAAATTATTTTGGGATGGAACGAAAAAGTAAAACGATATAAAGAACGCGTGTATACTTTTAAAGTAAGGTCAAAAGAAATTAATATTCAGACTCACACAGAATCCTTATCGCACTTACTAATACCAAAAGTTGCCCTACCAAAATACGAAGCATGGGGAGACTTATTAAAATGGATTTTACAAGAAAATGTTCCTGGAGAGTTTCCATTTACTGCCGGATTGTATCCCTTTAAAAGAACCGAAGAAGATCCAACCCGAATGTTTGCGGGTGAAGGAGGCCCAGAACGTACCAACAGACGTTTTCATTATGTAAGTCTTGGAATGCCAGCTAAAAGATTGTCCACAGCATTTGATAGTGTTACCCTTTACGGGAACGATCCTGATAAACGCCCAGATATTTACGGAAAAATAGGAAATGCTGGTGTTTCTATTTGTTGCTTGGATGATGCAAAAAAATTATACTCTGGTTTTGATTTAAGCAATGCAATGACCTCGGTGAGTATGACAATCAATGGACCCGCTCCAATGCTTTTAGGGTTTTTTATGAATGCAGCCATTGATCAAAATTGTGAGAAATACATCAAAGAAAATAATCTTGAAAATAAAGTAGCAAAAAAGATTGCTGAAATATACAAGGAAAAAGCTGTTGAAAGACCAAAATACCAAGGCGCTATTCCTGAAGGGAATGATGGTTTAGGATTAATGCTGTTAGGAGTTACCGGTGATCAAGTGTTACCTGATACTATTTATAATAAAATAAAATTTGACACGCTAAAACAAGTTAGAGGAACTGTTCAAGCAGATATTTTAAAAGAAGATCAAGCACAAAATACCTGTATTTTTTCAACCGAATTTGCTTTGCGATTAATGGGAGATGTTCAAGAGTATTTTATTGAAAAAGAGGTTCGTAATTTTTATTCAGTCTCTATTTCTGGATATCATATAGCGGAGGCAGGAGCTAATCCAATTACTCAATTAGCTTTTACACTGGCAAACGGATTTACGTACGTTGAGTATTATTTGTCTAGAGGAATGGATATCAATAAGTTTGGTCCAAATCTGTCTTTCTTTTTTAGCAACGGAATAGACCCAGAATATTCGGTGATAGGAAGGGTTGCTCGTAAAATTTGGTCCAAAGCATTAAAGTTTAAATACGGAGCAAATTCGAGAGCACAAATGTTAAAATATCATATACAAACATCAGGAAGATCATTACATGCTCAAGAAATTGATTTTAACGATATTAGAACGACACTACAAGCATTATACGCAATTAATGATAATTGTAATTCGTTACATACCAATGCTTACGATGAGGCGATAACCACACCAACAGAGGAAAGTGTTAGAAGAGCTATGGCCATACAACTAATCATTAATAAGGAATTAGGTTTAACAAAAAATGAAAATCCAATTCAAGGCTCTTTTATTATTGAAGAATTAACAGATTTAGTTGAGGAAGCAGTTTTAAAAGAATTTGATCGGATAACAGAAAGAGGAGGTGTTCTTGGGGCAATGGAGACCATGTACCAACGGAGTATGATACAAGAGGAAAGCTTGTACTATGAAACCTTGAAGCACAATGGCGAATTTCCTATCATCGGTGTCAATACCTTTTTAAGTAGCAAAGGTTCTCCTACCATTATTCCAGGTGAGGTTATAAGGGCCACAGAGAAAGAGAAAAAACACCAGATCAAAGTAATTAAAAACCTACATAAATCGTCAGAAAAGAATACTTCAGTGCTTTTGAAACAATTGCAGAATACAGCTATAACCAATGATAATATTTTTGAATCATTAATGGAAGTTTGTAAAACTTGTACTCTTGGACAAATTACAAATGCTTTATTTGAAGTAGGAGGTCAGTATAGAAGAAATATGTAAAAAATTAATTTTAAAGAGTCAACATCCAAACGTGTTGTAATTGTCTAAACTTTTTAATCTCATCTCTTAAAATTGGTAGAAAATCTTTTCCGTTACTATTAATGGATTCCAAACGCTCACAATTTTTATCAATAACACTTGTTAAACGAGAAATTGAAAGAAGGTGTTCTTGACGTTCTTCTGAAAAAGATTTTCTTTCAGCTTCCACAATCTCAGGAACCAGCGAGTTTGATTGTTGAATAATATCACCTGTGAAATAAATATTTGGATCTTCAAATCCGTTGGATTGTAATTTTGCTAAATCTGGAAGTATATATCTTGAAATTTGACTGGAAAGTGTAAAAATATCAAGCGCCTTTCGGTGTATAGGTGAAATTTTATGATTATTTGACGAATCTTGTTCCATTTTTTAAAAGAAATTATAGTTACAAAATTAGAAACAAAATATCGTTATTTGCTTTAAAAACTAAATCTATATGTTATATTTGCTTTAGAAAAAATGTTTTTTTAATAAAAAATCTTTAATATATTTATGGATACCTTGAATTGGAAAATATTAAAATGTTTGCAAGACAACGCTAGGCAAACAAATGCAGCGATCGGGAGAAAAGTTGGGATAAGTTCACCAGCTGTATCAGAAAGAATAAAAAAAATGGAAGATACTGGAATTATTGAAGGCTATAAAACAGTTGTTTCCTCATATAAGGTAGGTTATCAATTAAAAGCAATCATCACAATTAGAGCTTTTATGGGAAAATTAAAACCTTTTTTAATAAAAGTTAAAACATTTCAAGAGGTACTTAATTGTTATCGAATTACTGGTAATGAGAATATTGTACTAGAAGTAATGCTCAATAATCAAAAACATTTGGAGCAATTTATTGATCAATTAATTAGTTATGGCGAAACGAAAACACAGATAGTTCTTTCTAATGTGATTGAAAACGCACCAATTACAAAAAGCAAGTAACAGCCTATGAAATCCAGATTAATCTATATTTTTATTTTTTTTACTTTAGTTGGGAATGCTCAGTCCAACAAAAAAATTTTACGGAAAATAAATAAATTTCAGAAAGAGTTGAATTTAGAATTTTTAAACCCAAAAACTACCATTTTAGATTCCTTAGATCAGGTATCGTTTAAAGGTTTAGAGTTTTATCCAGCATCCACTAAATTTTATATTAAAGCTCGTTTCAAAAGGACTCCAAATGAAACACCTTTTTTGATGAAAACATCCACAGATCGTCTTCCAGAGTATGTAAAGTACGGGGAGGCTCATTTTGAAATGGAAAACAAAAAAATTGTTTTAAATATTTACCAAAATATTGAATATTCTAAAATTGACGAGTTTAAAAATGATTTGTTTTTACCATTTACTGATTTTACAAGTGGTGATGGTTCCTACGGTGGAGGAAGGTATATTGATCTAAAAATTCCTGACAATGATTTAATCGTTATTGATTTTAATAAATCGTACAATCCTTATTGTGCGTATAGCCACAGATTCTCCTGTCCTATACCACCTGAAGAAAATGATATTAGTTTACGAATTGAAGCAGGGATTAAAAATTTTAATGGACATTAAAATTATTTAACCATCCACATTCCAAAAAATATAGCTGCAAATCCAATTACAAAACTCGCTAGAGTGTAAGTGGCAAAACTAATGAAATCACCATTTTTTAAAAATAAATGATTTTCATATGCAAATGATGAAAACGTAGTAAACCCTCCACAAAACCCAGTAGCTATAAATAAGATAGTATTATTGGATAGCAAATTATTTTTATACGAATAGCCTAAAACAATTCCGATGATTAAGCTTCCAAGGATGTTAGCAGTAAAGGTTCCGTAAGGAATACCTGTTTTATGACTGTTTAGGTAAAATCCCATTAAATAACGTAGTGAACTCCCAATACCACCTCCAATAAATACCAATAAAAATTGTTTCATCTAGCGAATATAAAAAAACATCAGTATGTATATGGATATATTTTAATTTAACTATTTCCAAACAGTTACTATCACTAAAAATAAAACAAAATGATATTTACGATGACATCCCTTTAAATTACCGGTATTATATGTTTTTATTTATTATGTTTGCATACTTCAAATAATTTAAAAATTTCTAAATGAAAACAAAATATTTAATTGGATTGGTTCTTTCAAGTGTGGTTTTTTTCTCTTGTATGGATCAAAAAAAATCAGAAAATACCGCTAACAAAGCAAATACTTTCAATTATAACGTAGAACAATTTGCAGACATTAAAGTCTTACGTTATCAAATTCCTGGTTGGGAAAATCTAACCTTAAAGGAACAAAAGTTAGTGTATTATCTAACAAAAGCTGGTTTGTCTGGTAGAGATATTATTTGGGATCAAAATTATCGTCATAATCTTACTATAAGAAAAGCACTTGAAAATATTTACTCTAACTATGAAGGTGACAGAAATAATGAGGATTGGAATAACTTTGAGGTATATCTAAAAAGAGTTTGGTTTTCAAATGGTATCCACCACCATTATTCCAATGCTAAATTTACAGCTAACTTCTCATCAGAATATTTGAGCGGTTTGTTGGCTCAAACCAACACGAAATTAGAAGGTGAAGCGTTTAATGTAATTTTTAATGATAACGATGCAAAAAAAGTAAACTTATCAAAGGATGTGGACAACGTATTACTATCAGCAGTAAATCTTTATGGACCTGACATCACTACTGCCGATGTAGAGAGTTTTTATAGTGATAAAATATCTCCTAACAAGGATAAGCCCCTATCGTTTGGATTAAATTCTCAGCTTGTTAAAATAAATGGAGTATTAACAGAAAGAGTATATAAATCAGGAGGATTGTACGGAGCTGCAATCGATGAAATCACAAAGTGGTTGGAATTAGCTCAAGGAGTAGCCGAAAATACAGCACAAGGAGAAGCCTTAGGCTTATTAATTGAATATTATAAAACTGGTGATCTTCAAGTTTGGGATGATTATAATGTTGCTTGGACGGCAGCTACAGAGGGAAATATTGATTATATAAATAGTTTTATTGAGGTATATAATGATCCTGTTGGCTATACAGGTTCCTACGAAACTATTGTACAAGTCAAAGATTTTGATATGTCTCAAAAAATGGCAGTTTTATCTGAAAATGCTCAATGGTTTGAGGATAATTCTCCATTGATGGATGCGCACAAAAAGAAAAATGTTGTAGGAGTAAGTTATAAGGTAGTAAATGTAGCTGGAGAGGCTGGTGATGCTTCCCCAAGTACTCCAATTGGAGTTAATTTACCAAATGCAAATTGGATTCGTGCAGCGGTAGGTTCTAAATCAGTATCTCTTGGAAATATCATACATTCCTATAACAATGCAGGAAGCTCAGGGCGTTTAAAAGAATATGTAAATGACAATGAAGAATACGAATTGGAGAAGAAACATGGACAATTAGCCGATAAATTACATACCGCTCTGCATGAGGTTATAGGACACGCATCAGGTCAATTAAATCCTGGAGTTGGAGAAACTAAACAAACATTAAAAAAATATGCATCGACGTTGGAAGAGGGTCGTGCAGATCTTGTTGGCTTGTACTATTTATACGATTCAAAACTACAAGATTTAGGTTTAGTTCAGGATTGGAAAGAAGTTGGAGTAGCTGCTTATGATGGTTATATCAGAAATGGTTTAATGACACAGTTAATTAGGCTTGAGTTGGGAGATGATGTAGAAGAAGCACACATGGTAAATAGACAATGGGTATCTGCGTGGGCTTTTGAAAAAGGAGCAGCAGATAATGTAATTGAAAAAGTTTCTCGAGACGGAAAAACCTACTTTCAAATTAATGATTACGATAAATTACATGATTTGTTTGGACAATTATTAAGAGAAACCCAACGAATCAAATCTGAGGGAGACTTTAAAGCAGCAGAAGCGTTGGTAGAAGGTTATGGGGTTAAAGTAGATCAAGACCTACATAAAGAAGTACTTGAAAGAAATAAACAATTTACCTCTGCACCTTACAGCGGATTTGTCAATCCAGTTATTGTTCCAAAAATGAATGACCTAGGAGAGATTGAAAGTTTTACAATTACCCAGCCAAAAACCTTTAAGGATCAAATGGTTTATTATTCAAACGAATATAATTTTTTGCCTGAGGTTAACTAGTTTTGGAAAATATCAGTTTACAAAAAAAACTCTTTGTTCTGCAAAGAGTTTTTTTATTGTTTTAGATAGTTTTTTAAAAGAATTAAGAGCATTACAAAAGAAACAAAGCCTATTAAAACCCAATAGGAACCTCGATAGTGTTTTTTATGCAATAACTTATCTTTTTTGTAACTAAGAGTGATTACAATTACAAAAGTAATTACAAAAAAAATTACAAAAGTCCATTGTCCAGAACTAAACATAATTGTGTAGATTTATATCCGTAAAAATAATCAATAAATTTCTTACGATTCATATTTTTTCATAAAGAAATAATTAAACGATAAAAAAATGAAAAATAAAATAAAAGCAGTACACGAATTTCATAAAGCTTTCGGATTGGGAATACAAAATTCCCCTACGGCCGAATTAGAGTTTAATAGAAACTTATTGCGTTATAAATTGATGCGAGAAGAAAATGAAGAATATTTAGACGCAGCAAATAATAGAGATTTGGTTGAGGTAGCCGACGCACTAGGAGATATGTTGTATATCTTGTGTGGAACGATTATAGAACACGGTATGCAACATAAAATTGAAGAAGTATTTGATGAAATCCAAAAAAGTAATATGAGTAAACTTGGAGCAGATGGGAAACCGATTTTTAGAGAAGATGGTAAGGTTCTAAAAGGACCTAATTATTTTAAACCTGACATAAATTCAATTTTAAATAAATAATTATTTTACAGGATATCTCCACCCAAAACTATCTTCAGTTATGTTGTGTTGAATGTTTAATAATTTTGTTTTGAAAATATGGGCATAACTTTCTTTGAGTTTTGGTAGGTGGTATATTTGATTTTTGTGGCTAAACTCACTGACTGGGCTTATAACCGCAGCTGTACCTGCTCCAAAAATTTCTTTCAACGAATTGTTTTTGGAAGCTTCTTTTAATTCATCGACTGTAATTCTTCTTTCTTCTATAATTATTCCATCTCTTTTTGCCAGCGCAATTAAACTTTTTCTAGTAACTCCATCCAATATTCGATCGCTAGTGGGTGCAGTTATTAGGGTGTCATTAATTCTAAAGAATACATTCATTGTTCCAGCTTCTTCCAAATACTTATGCTCCTTAGAGTCAGTCCAAATGATTTGTTGAAACCCTTTTTCCTTTGCAAGATTCGTAGGATAAAATTGTGCAGCATAATTTCCAGCAGCTTTAGCAGCACCTACACCACCATCAGCAGATCTGCTGTAGTGTTCTGCAATAACAACTTTTACATCCCCAGCATAATAAGCTTGTGCAGGAGAAAATAAGATTAAAAATTTATATTCATTTGATGGCGATGCAGAAACTTCAGTTTGAGTTGCTATTACAAATGGCCGAATATACAATGAATTTCCTATTCCACTTTTTATCCATTCTTTATCAAGCAAAAGCATTTTTTCTAATGCTTCAAAAAATAGATCTTTTGGAAATTCAGGTATGGCTAATCTTTTTGAGGATTTATTTATCCTTTTGAAATTTTCTTCGGGTCTAAATAACCATATTTTTCCTTGATCATCTTTATAAGCTTTCATTCCCTCAAAAACTGCTTGACCATAATGAAAAACTTTGGAAGCAGGGGAGATGGAAAGATTTCCAAAAGGTTTTATGGTTGGATTTACCCAAGATTTATCGATATAATCACATTCAAACATGTAATCCGTGAAAACATGCCCGAATTTTAAATTTGTAAAGTCTACTTTATTTATCTTTGAATTTACTATGTTTTCAACGGTCACAGAAGGAGATTTTTGATTGATCATAAACATCAGTTTTCCAACTGCAAAAGTAGTTAATTTAAGCCTATTTTTACTTAAAATTATATTAATTTTGCAATAAATCAAATCATCAGAATCATGAAAAAACTAATTTTATTATCGGTTATGTTTACGCTGCTAATAGCTTGTAAAGCTGAGCAAAAAAAAGAAGTTTCTTACCTAACTTTTGGAAAAGAAATCTCTAATAAAAATATACTTTCAAAAGATCAAGTTATTGAAACCTATAATAAACTCGCAGTTGGAGATACTGTAAACATCAAATTTTCAGCTTCTGTAAATGAGGTATGTCAAGCGAAAGGTTGTTGGATGCTTCTTGATATAGGTGCTAACGAAGCTATGGTCAAATTTAAAGACTATGGTTTTTTTATGCCAAAAAACATTGCTGATAAAGAAGTAATTGTAAATGGTAAAGCTTTTGTATCCGAAGTTTCAATAGAGGAACAACGCCATTACGCAGAGGATGCAGGAAAAAGCGAGGATGAAATTGCAAAAATCATTGAGGTTAAAAAAACATTGTCACTAGAGGCTGACGGAGTCTTGTTAATCGAGTAAGGATGAAAATTATTGCTACAATACTTTTTTCTGTTTTTTTAATTTCTTGCCAAAATTCTGATTCATCAAAGACGAATAAATTTGTGCCTGAAATGTACGAGGTGTCTGAGATGACTAATTTAATGCGAAGTATTTATAAAGAAAACGAAGTGATAAAAAAAGAAATTATTTCTGGAGAAGCGCCTAAGCATTTTCCAACTTATTTTTTAAATATTTTTAAATCAAAACTGACTGACAATAAGCCGTATACTGAAAATTTTGTTGCATATTCGAAAGTATATATAGATCACGTAAGATCTATTTACGATTCGGTCAGTACTATCTCGTTGAAAACACGTTATAATAATTCTATCAATTCTTGTATATCATGCCACACGACGGAATGTACTGGACCGATTCCGAGAATTAAAAAGTTATTGATTGAGTAATATTTTGAAACGAGAAATAATCATTACAAATGATGGTTCTACAACTATTCATATTCCAGAATGGAATGAGCAATATCATTCTAAACACGGAGCTATACAAGAATCGAAACATGTATTTATTGAAATGGGTCTCTATTATTACCTCCAGAATAATACGACTTCACTCCTAAATATCTTAGAAATTGGATTTGGAACAGGTTTAAATGCAATAATTACTTTGTTAGAATCTAATAGGCTTCAACAATCTATTCAATACACTGGTGTAGAGGCTTATCCAGTCGAAATGCTTGAAATTAAAAAATTAAACTATTCAGTTCAGCTAAATTGCTCAAAAAAAGATTATGAAAGTTTACATCAAAGTCAATGGGAAAAACAAATAGTTTTCGACCAATTTTTCTCCCTTGAAAAACGAAAACAATTATTTTCTGAAATTGAAGACAAAAATAGATATCATATCATTTATTTTGATGCCTTTGGAGCGAGGGTTCAACCAGATTTATGGACAGAACATATTTTTTTGAAAATGTATGATGCTCTTATTGTAGGAGGAGTTCTTGTAACTTATTCTGCTAAGGGAAGTGTTAGAAGGGCAATGCAATCTTCAGGGTTTTTGGTAGAAAGACTTCCCGGTCCCCCAGGAAAAAGAGAAATGCTGAGAGCAATTAAAGTTTAACTATTTAGATTTTTTTTTATGACTAAAATATTAATAGATAAAAAATTTAATGACATTATGACATTTGTATATAAATGGCAGTACTTTTGTTGAATATATTTTGAATAAATAAAATAACTCATTAATGAGCAAAAAGAATAAAATAAAGAAGGACCTTGTTGAGGATGAAATACTGACTGTTGAAAAAGAGTTAGCTAACGAAGAAAATTTGAATGAAAAAGATCCGCTAGAGTTATTAAAATCTGATTTAGAGAAAGAAAAAGATAAAAATTTACGACTCTTTGCAGAATTTGAGAATTTTAGAAAACGAACCAGTAAAGAACGGATTGAATTATTTTCAACAGCAAGTGAAGGAGTAATGAGTGCATTACTACCTGTATTAGATGATTTTGACAGAGCTTTACAGGAAATCGAAAAGTCTGATGATTCTGGACATCTCAAAGGGATAGTTTTGATTAATAACAAACTGCGTGAGACACTCAAATCAAAAGGCTTAAAACCTGTAGGTACCGAAAAAGGGGATGTTTTTAATGCCGATATCCATGAGGCAATTACCCAAATACCTGCTCCAACCGATGATCTCAAAGGGAAAGTGATAGATGTCATTGAAAAAGGTTATTTATTAGGTGATAAAACTATACGGTTCCCTAAGGTAGTTATTGGGCAATAAAAAAATATAAATATTCAAATAGCGAAGTCAAATTGAAAGAAGATTTTTACAATATATTAGGAGTTTCAAAAGG
>JAAEPP010000206.1 GCA_024232495.1 Flavobacteriaceae bacterium | reverse complement strand
TCAACTTTGATGTCGAAATTGAATTCATGGACTTAACAACTACCATATATATTCCTGATGGTTGCTTTAATGAAATTTGGGTATTTGGGTCCAAATTGTCCTCAGAAAAGACCAACTCACCAACTAAATTATATATTTTGATGGAATTAGTAAGGGTTTGGTTGTTCTGGATATTAAAGGTTCCTGAAGAAGGATTAGGGTACAGTACTATGTTTTCTTTGAGACCAATAGCAGCAGTTCCAGTGGATAGGGTTGTGAGCATATTCTTGTATACTCTTGATTTGAAGGAGCTTCCAGATACATTGGCAATTCCGGTGACAATTGCATCTAAATCATTGTCATTATCAATATCTCCAAGTGCTGTTGAGGGTATATAAACTGTTACAAGTACATCTACTAGGCTAAAGTTGTTATTGCCCTGATTTTCGTAAATATGTGCTGCAAAGGCTCCAGCTTGATCTGCTGCGCCAGTTACTAAGATATCCATATCATTATCATTATCAAAATCTGCAAAGTCGGCTGTGCCAGCAGATGTTTGAATAAAAGGTGTTCCGGCAAGAGGGTTGAATGCGCCGGTGCCGTCATTTAAATATAGTTGGCAAAAGCCACCAATAATATTCTCCCCGTTTATAAGCACATCGATATCCCCATCATTATCTGTATCAGCTACTGCAACACCACCATTAAAAACATTTTCAAAAGGGGTACTGCTTACCAAACTAAAATTACCCGCCC
Organism: Flavobacteriaceae bacterium; assembly: GCA_024232495.1. GTDB lineage: Bacteria > Bacteroidota > Bacteroidia > Flavobacteriales > Flavobacteriaceae > Marifrigoribacter. Next base: position 7,728 of record JAAEPP010000206.1, on the reverse strand, counting down.
CATCATTTTCATACAGCGTTGTTTTTTTCTCATTATTGTTATTTTTTCCTGTTAAGATAAGATCTAGATCGTTGTCATTATCCATGTCAAAAAAAGCTGATGAGGATGTACCCCCTATATCAAGAAAAGGAGTGGATGTTATCTCAGAGAAATTTCCTGCGCCGTCATTTTGGTAAAGTTTAGAGAATCTTGTATTGCCTGCAAGGAATCCAGTCATAAATAAATCCATATCTCCATCATTATCGATATCTGCAAAATCAAGATTACCCCCGCCAGAGGGTTCAAAAGGTTGGGTGGTATCTGGCGTGAAATTGCCGCTACCGTCATTTAAGTAAAAATGGGCATAATAGGTTGAGCTGTTTCTTCCGGTAAGCAGTAGATCTTGGTCACCATCACCATCCGTATCAGCAAACGCAATGGAACCTGAATCAGTCAAAATAGAAAGACCGGTTTCGATAATTTCGGTAAAATTACCAAGACCGTCATTGCTATATAAAGTAGTTCTGTCGTTGGTTAAATTACCATCTCTACCTGTGATTAGTAGGTCAAGGTCTCCGTCATTGTCGATATCTGCCATAGCACAAGCGCCATGTCTAGAATCATACAAATTGGTTGTGGTGTCTTCCTCTAGATCTATTGACTGAGCAATAGTTGCTAAAGGAGAAAGAGCTATTAAAATAAGTAAGTTGTTAATTTTCATTTTCTGATTTTTTTGTTTGCCAACACATTTAGAATTTAATTTTAATAATCAAATTTACCTCATTTTTTGTCATTTAAAAACAATATAATTCACGTTTGTAGGTGTTTTTCGAGTTTTTATCATGCTCTATTTAGCTTTTTTTTAGTTTTTTGTTGCAAAATGCAATTTAACAAGTTGTTTTTTAAAAATATTTAATTAATTTTTATAAGTTTGACTAAACTAAACAAACAATATTATGAAAAAATTACTTTTTATTTTAGCATTGAGCTCTACGGTAGCTAGTGCGCAATGGGTTCAAAAAACATCTTGTAAAAAAGATGCTGCAAAAATTACGAATGAGGCTATCGAGTCTATAGCGAATTTAGAATATTTACCAGCAATGGGAATGGCAAAAGCAGCCCTTTTATTAGATCCAGAATGTGGATGTGCTCAACTAGCCTTAGCTGCTATCAGCAGTCCAAATCCAAATTGGGGAAGCCAAAAATCAAAGTTGGAAGCAATGAATGTTTCCAAATTAAGTGCCGAGGAAAAGGCATGGCATGAATTTTTAATGGCTTCAAGAACAAACCGACCTTCTGTTGCACAAGCTGCGGCGACTAAATATCCAGACAGTCCCTTAGTTAATTTATTAGTTACTTCTCCGGCAGACTTTAATTCTTTCAAAACATTTGCAGAAAAGTTTCCAAACCAAGCTGCTGCTGCCTACAATATGATGTCTTATGGATATTTAAGAGGCGATTATGGAGAGCCTAATCAAGACATGGCTATGGACTATGTTAAACGATCTCAACAAATGCACGACGGTCCTAATGCACACGATTCAATGGCAGAACATTATGCGGCTATCGGAGACTATCAAAAGGCTTTAGATGCTGAATTAAAAGCTGTTGATTATGCACGTTTTGGATCTCCTTATTGGGATTACGCTCGGACTTATTATGCTAAAGTGAACCAAGAGGAACTTTCTAAAGAATTGATGAAAAATCAAACAGAGGCTCAAGATGCCGTCACAAATGGAGATTATGAAACATTTTCAAAATATGAGCATCCCGATATTATCCACACCACTGGAGATTCTAACTTATCTCCTTTTTATACGTTTAATAAAGCTTCTTTTGATAGAGAACAAGCAATCGTTTGGAATAAGTTTGAATTAAATAATATGAATGTGACTTATTCGCCAGATATGCGAACAGCAGTTCTTACGTTTTATGCTTCGGGTAGTTATACCTTTAAAGACACTAAAGAAGAGGTTGCTTACAGCACACGAGGCTCTTCAGTTTGGGTTGATACGGCAGATGGCTGGAAAATAATGCACAGTTCTTGGGCTCCAAATAAAGATGGAAAAGGAATCCCTCAATCATAATTTATAAAATAAGATATAAAACTAAAGGAGTGATCAGAAATGATGACTCTTTTTTTATTTGTATATTGTGTTTATGAAATCATTTTTTTTACCTCTTTTTCTTTTAAGTTATTTGTTTTGTTATTCTCAAAAAGTACATTCGGTAGCGTATGCAAATCAGGCGGAGGTAAAAATACATGTAGTTGGCTATGAAAATCAAGCAGATTTAAAGGTCTTTAAAGTAGCCTATGGTAATCAAGCTGAAGGTAATGATGGCTTATGGTATTTTGTTGACTATGCCAACCAAGCTGATAAAAAAGTTTATTTTGTTGATTATGCCAATCAAAGTGACCTTAAAATTTATTTTGTTAAATACCGAAATCAAGCGGGTTGGAGAAATAAATCAAAAAAACACTTACTTTATTAATATTCAAAAAGAATTTTATTGTTTTTTGCAAGTTAAACTATTTTTTTACTAAATTGCAGTTAGTAGCTAACTGATAACCAATTATTAATTTAATATTTTTAAAATGAAAAAACATTTACTTATTATCTTTTTAGCTTTATCTCAGATAACGTTTTCACAGACCCTTGAAATGCCAAATTTCCCGGATGGCGTAATTATCTACGATGTTTCCATAAAAAATCAACTTATTGATTTTTCAGAAGAGGGCGATTGGGACTTTTCTGAAGTGTCTACTGATAGCGATTCAGCGGTTCAAATAACACCTATTTCGGATTCGCCAGATGCTGAAGATTATCCCAATGCCACACATGTTAAATATGAAGATGGGAATATACTTTTTCTTGGATTCGAACCTAATCAGTATACCTACCATGGAGAACAGACTATTATTAACACTATCTATTCATCACCACTGGTAGTGAATCCTTATCCATTTAATACTGGAGATACTCATACCGATGGGGTATTTAACATTCCATTTACCTGCTCAGGATGCCCTCCAGAATTATATAGAGATGATCAAGTGGTAACTTCATCGCTTTCCTCAGGAAGTGTTACCATGCCAGACGGTTTTGTTTACAACAATGTAACATTGGTTAAAAGTACAAGAACATTTACTGATGGCCAAACAGGATCTGCTCCGTGTATCACAACACTTGAGCAATGGCTCTGGTGGGCTGAAGGATATGCCATCCCTATTGTAGAAACTCGAACAATGTCTTCTGCCGGACAATGTCCACCGAATCCATCTCAATATACCAAATTTTTAAATACACAAACAGCAAGAGTTCAAGTGATCCATAATTCGGCGGATGCAGCTGCAGAAACCGTAGATGTTTATTTAAATGAAACGTTACTAATCCCAAATTTTGAATTTAGAACCGCTTCACCTTTTGTGGATGCACCAGCAGGCTTAGAAATTGAATTATCAGTAGCACCTCCAAACAGCTCTGGAGTAGAGGAAGCTATTTATACGGCTGCTGTTACGTTATCTGCAGACGAAACTTATATCGTAGTAGCCGACGGTATTGTTAGTGGTTCAGGTTACAACCCCCCACAAGCTTTTGGATTGCAAATTTATGATATGGGTAGAGAATTAGCCGCTGAATCAGAAAATACGGATGTATTAGTGCATCATGGATCTACAGATGCACCCACCGTAGACATCGTTGAAACAGGAGTGGGCGCTGGAACCTTAGTTGATAATATTTCGTACACCGAATTTCAAGGTTATTTAGAACTACCAACTGCTGACTATGTTATTGATGTTACAGACGAAACAGGTTCTGTAACGGTAGCTTCATATCAAGCCCCTTTAGCTTCTCTTAATTTAGATGGAGCAGCATTAGTCGCTGTGGCTACTGGATTTTTAGATCCCTCTCAGAATTCTGATGGCCCAGGATTTGGAATTGGAGTTGCATTGCCCTCAGGAGGACCTTTAGTTATGTTACCAGAACTTTTAGGAAATCTAGATTATGAGTTAAGCAATGCAATTGCATTATACCCGAGCCCAGCAAAAGAACAAGTGACACTGTCAAACAGTTCCAGTATTAAGTTAGAGGCTGCTACGATCTATGACTTAAAAGGAAAACTAGTATCACAAATCAATTTGCAGGATATGCAAGATGAGCGAGTGATCGATGTTTCTTCCTTTGCAACTGGTGTTTATATGGTACACATAAAAGGCGAACAATCAAGCGTTGTAAAACGAATGATCAAAAAATAGGGGAGTTATAATAAATAATTTAATACAAAAAAAATCCCTTCCGATAGGAAGGGATTTTTTTATACTGCCACTAATAAATTATTCGCCAGCAGCAGTCATAGATGCTGATTGTTTTTCCTCTTCTTTTGGAGGTTCAGGAATATCTTTACTGTACACAAAAAATCGTTTGATTTTTCCATCTTCAATTTGCCCATCAATCATGTGTAATTCAGTTTTTTCTTTTCCATCTACGGTCGTTTTTACTTGGTGTCCTGCGATTATCCATTCTGCACCATTTTTAACGGCTTTATAAGGCATAGCCCAATAAACTTCCCACATTGGGTCTTCCGCTTTAAACCATGCATCTAGTAGCTCTCTATGCATCGCTTTTCCTACAATAACACTGCCGTCTGGACCATCTATACTTATTGAATCAGATTCCATTTTCATAATAGCATCTAAATCTCTTTTGTTGTGAGCATCAATGTAGTTCATCCAAATATCGGTGACTGCATCAGTTGCTACGACATACTTTTCGCCAGGTGCTGGCAAGAAGAACCCTGCACCCTCTGGAGTGCTTGCTGTTTCTTTTTCTGTTTGGGGATTACAAGCTGTGATGATTACAGCCAAAATCAGAATTAATTTTTTCATTTTTACGTTGTTAAATGGTTATTAAATAATTGGTTAGTCACAAAGCTAACTAAACAATTTTTATTTTTTATTAAATAAAAATACTTATTTAGTTTTTTCAAAAAGTTGATCTATATCTTTAAAGGATTTAAATTCAAGTGCATTATTCTCTGGATCTAAAAAAAACATCGTGGCTTGCTCTCCTATTTTTCCTTTAAAACGGATGTAAGGTTCAATAATAAATTTAATTTTTTTTAATTGAAGTTTTTTTGCTAAAAGTTCCCATTGCTCCCATTCTAATACCACACCAAAATGAGGTACCGGAACATTGTGATCATCTACAGAATTTGAAATCGTTTCAGATTTCAATTCTTTTTTTTCATGAAGTACTAATTGATGGCCAAAAAAATTAAAATCTACCCATTTTTCCGCACTTCTTCCTTCCTCACACTCCAATATTTCTCGATAAAACTTTTTGCAAATTGATAAATTTGATACAGGAATTGCTAGATGAAATGGTCTCATTTTTATTTCATTAGAGCAAGCTTTTTAGAACCGGCTTGCTGATTGTTGATGATTAATTTTGCGATATAAATTCCATTAGTAAAGTTTTCAGCATTCCAAGTAATGGTATTTAAACCGAACAATTTATAGAGCGTTGTAATTTTTTGTCCAACAGCAGTGTAAATTTCTATTTTTTGATCTTCTGCGAGGTCATTTAATTTAAAAACAGTTTGTGTCTTAAATGGGTTGGGGGTGTTCCAAAAAATAGCATCATTATAATTAACATCATTTACACTCAAAACAACATCCATATTTAGTTTTAGCGCTACGGGACGATGATCAGAAATATTTTGATCATACTCAGACCAACCGCTCAGGTAGTCATCAATTTTAATGGTTTTGACTTCAGATTCTTCATTTTCGAATTCAGAAAATAATTCGTTGGTGATTAATACATGATCTAAATGCGAAGGCCAATTTGGAAATGACCAGTTGGCACTGGTCCCAGTTGCAATTTCATAGTCTGCAAATAAATAATTTCCAGCATCTTCAATAAACATCTGAAAAACATTGTTTTGAGAAGTTTCTGCGATGTCATCATTTAAATCGCCCAATAAAATTACGTTTTCATCCGAAAAATTTTCGTCAATATAGGTTTTAAGTAATAAATTAGCTTGGTATCTTCTTGTTTCTTCATCGCCTGAATCACCGCTATTAAATATTCCATCCCCACAACATTTATAATGATTATTGATGATAATAATTCTATGATCATAATAATTTAAATCCATCACCATTGGAGATCTTGGAAAAGCACTCCAATATTGAGAGGTAGTGTATATTTCGTATAGGTCGTTAATTTGAATCACCTCGGAGTTGTAGATGTAAGCAAGTCCAGCAAACCATTCAGATTCTAGATAACCTTCATACAAACTTAGTCCGGCTACCATTTGATCGAAATAGTTGATATTATCAACTTCTTGAATTGCAATAATATCCATTTCTAAATTTTGAATAATATCGGATACATAATTTACTGTTGTTTGACCATTTTTTGGAAATTGTTCAATGTTCCAGGTCATAATATCAAAAGTTTCAGGGGTTCCAAAGGATAAGTCTTCTATTTGACCACTTGAAACAGAGCTTATTAATAAAAAAAAGAGTGGAATTAATCTAGATGACATAAATAGAACTTTATCTTTTTATTTCTAATTTAGAGATAATTAAGGTGCCAAATTATAAAAATAATCTGTAATATTTTTGATTGAAATAGAATTAATCTTTTATAATTTTGTGCCATGCAACCAGATAATTTAAAAACAGAATTTTTTGGAATAGGAATCCAAAATGGAAAAACACCAGAAAACCTAGGAGTCTTGTGGAGAACTGCTCAAAATTTGGGAGCTAGTTTTATATTTACCATTGGAAATCGATATGCCAATCAAGCTTGTGATACCAAAAATTCAGTAAAATCTATTCCTTATTTTCATTACGATAATTTTGATGACTTCTACAAACACCTGCCAAAAGGAGCGCGAATAGTAGGTGTTGAAATAACAGATAAATCCACAGCATTAGAAGACTTTTGCCATCCTAGAAGATGTGTTTATTTATTAGGAGCCGAAGACCATGGCTTGTCAAAAATAGCTATTGAAAAATCTCATTTTTTGGTCAAGTTTTCTTCCATAGAAAGTTTAAATGTTGCAGTAGCAGGAAGTATTGTATTGTATGATCGATCGAGAACTAAACCAAGAGTTTAGCGTATCTTTGACAAAAATTAAATAATGAATCATAAAGCAGGTTTTGTTAATATAATTGGAAACCCTAATGTGGGTAAAAGTACGTTGATGAACTCATTTGTTGGAGAACGGTTGTCTATTATTACTTCTAAAGCTCAAACTACCCGTCATCGTATTTTAGGTATTGTAAATGGAGAGGATTTTCAAATGATTTTAAGTGATACTCCCGGAATCATTAAGCCAGCGTATCAACTTCAGGAAAGTATGATGGATTTCGTAAAATCTGCTTTCGAGGATGCTGATGTGTTAATTTATATTGTTGAATTAGGAGAAAAAGGATTAAAAGATGAAGCGTTTTTTAATAAAATTACCAATGCAAATATCCCAGTTTTACTATTAATTAATAAAATTGATAAAGGAAACGAAGAACTTTTAAAGGAGGCTATGATTTTTTGGACTGAAAAAGTTCCAAACGCTAACATATTTGCTATTTCTGCACTTGAAGACTTTGGTGTAAAAGAAGTTTTTCAAAAAATAATAGCATTATTACCGGAGTCTCCAGCATTTTATCCAAAAGATCAATTAACAGATAAACCAGAACGCTTTTTTGTAAATGAAATAATTCGAGAAAAAATATTA
>JAAEPP010000205.1 GCA_024232495.1 Flavobacteriaceae bacterium | reverse complement strand
GCTAGTGATGACGAAAAAGGATTTGCATTGTTTAGATTGTTGGGTGAGAAAATGGAGCCAGCAAAAATGATGAAATTGATGACTGCTATCGAAAAAGGAGACCTTGATGTTTCGAAATTAGAATCGATAGGGAATATATTTCAAGATAAGCAATCACCTTTAGAGCTTAATTTAGAAATATAATTTAATGAATAAAAGCCTTGTTTATCTCTGATTTTGATTATTATGCACAACGTTTAGTGTATAATGTCGTAGGATCCGGCAGGGTGCTATGTACTATACACATTGTTGTACCTAGTTTTTTATTTCCACGTGACTTTTTTTAATTCTTCTGCTATCAGTTTAGTATCCTTATAGTCTATTATAGATAAATAATCTCTTAAATCTTTATATCTATAACCTTGTATTCCACCGTGTGAAGTTTTCCTAAAGTCAGTTTCGTAGGTGCCATCTTTAGGAAGAATATAATATTTAAGCCCGTTATGGTTTTCTTTTAATTCTAAAAGTCCGTTTTTAAGACGCTTAATTTGTTCTTCTGTGTGCCCTCTTGAGCGAATTCTTAATTCATCTTTATTAGCATTATAATCAGCAATAATTGTAGTTTCAATTTCTGATATTGTTCTTACAGATTTCCAATTATATAAACCAAAGAATTTGAATTTTTGACTATGCCAGTTACTTGGACAATAGTATATTTTATGTTTTTGGTTCCAATTGTATGAAAATCCTGTTGGCACAAACAATAATTTATATTCTTCATTTGAAATCAAATCACTAGCAATACAGTAATTACTGAAGTCATTAAGTAGTAGTCGAAGTTCCATATCATGAGTATTCTCTTCAAAGATTCCTTCTAAATTTTCAATTAAATCGCTAAACGATAGATTGTTAAATTGAATATTTAATTTTGGATAGGTTTCTTTAAGTCTTTTGTTTATTTCGAGAGCTTCATTTTCATCATACTTAACAGAACTTAAATGCCAAAGTTGATTCTGACTATTTTCATTAAATACACCACTGTATTTAACCAATTTTCCAATAAACTCTTTAGTGTTTAATTTAGTTTCAATTACAATTTTTGAAGCCTTAACTTCAATGTGTCCGTCAATTATACCTTCTTTCATTACGACTTGTTGTGAGAAAATTGGTTGCGGAAAATAATATTGCTGGATATTCCCTTCATTCAATAGTTCAATAATTGATTTGTAGTATCCAACATTCAAGTCATTTAAACGAGAAAGCATTAATAAAACATTGTTTGTAACTGTGTTTTCCTTCTGCGAATATTTTTGAAATTGACTTATTCTCATTTTTTGGTCTAATTAGGTACAACGTATATATAACGAATATAAACAAAAAGTATTTTTTTTAATATTATTTATGCGTTATTATACACCGTTTTTAAATATTTGTAATAACCAATAATTTTATAGTTATTCAGCACCTTTTAAAAAAATATGAAACTATTCTAGAATTAAAGAGATATAGTCCTAGTAGGCTTGTATAATTATTATTTTAAATTCCTGTATAATTAGAAGGAGTTATCACTCGCATTTCTTGTTTTATACTTTCTGAAACTTCTAGGGTTTCAATAAAAGCAGCAATAGACTCCGCATTAATCACCGAGTTTGTTCTTGTTAGTCCTTTTAAAGCTTCATAAGCATTAGGATATGCTTCACGTCTAAGAATGGTTTGAATTGCTTCAGCAACAACCGCCCAGTTATTTTCTAAATCTTCTGCAAACTTAGGCTCATTTAATAATAATTTATTTAACCCTTTTAAAGTAGATTGAAAAGCAATTAAGGTATGCCCAAAAGGTACACCAACGTTTCTAAGTACCGTACTATCGGTTAAATCTCTTTGTAGTCTACTAACAGGAAGTTTAGCAGATAAGTGCTCAAATAAGGCATTGGCAATTCCTAAATTACCTTCACTGTTTTCAAAATCTATAGGATTTACTTTATGTGGCATGGCACTGGACCCAACTTCACCCTTTTTAATTTTTTGTTTAAAATAATCCATCGAAACATAAGTCCATACATCACGATCTAGATCGATGATAATGGTATTGATTCTCTTTAAACAATCAAACAAAGCAGCCATATGATCGTAATGCTCTATCTGTGTAGTTGGAAAGGAGTGATGCAATCCTAATTTATCATGAACAAATTTTTGAGCAAAATCTTTCCAATCGATAGTTGGGTAAGCAATTTTATGTGCATTAAAGTTTCCGGTAGCTCCACCAAATTTAGCAGCGCTTTTAATATCGTTAAGTAAATCGAATTGTTCTTCGATTCTAACCACAAACACATCAATCTCTTTACCCAAACGGGTAGGAGAGGCGGGTTGTCCGTGTGTTCTAGCTAACATAGGAATGTCTGTCCAGTCAGAAGCTAATGAAGTTAATTTGTTTTTTAATTCTAATAAATAAGGAATATATACATCGTTCATGGCATCTTTAATAGATAGAGGAACAGCTGTATTGTTTATATCCTGTGATGTTAAGCCAAAATGGATAAATTCTTTATATTCTTTTAAGTTTAAGGTATCAAATTTTTCTTTAATAAAATATTCAACCGCCTTTACATCGTGGTTGGTTACTTTCTCAATGTCTTTTATTTGTTGAGCATCATCCGTAGAAAAATTAGTATAAATAGTTCTTAATTTAGAAAATAAAGTGGTGTCAAAACTACTTAGTTGTGGTAGTTTTAATTCTACTAATGCTATAAAATATTCAATCTCTACTTGGACACGATATTTAATAAGCGCTTCTTCTGAAAAATAAGAAATTAAAGAGCTGGTTTTAGACGCATATCGGCCGTCAATTGGTGTAATTGCTTTTAATGAATGGATTGACATAGTTTTTATTTTATGCTAGTAAATAATGGTGCAAAGATAAGAATTTTAAGAGGTTGTGTCCTTTGAAATTTTAATTAGTTTGAATACGAACCATAAATAAGTACAATAGTTAAAATAGCATTGATTTGAATTTTATACCTTCGTTTACATATCTACTACTTAAATTAATTGTTTAAAATACTAAATGACTTTGGATAACCAATTATTAGAGCACCTACTTTCCTATTTGACAGATCGAAGAAAAGAGTTATTTAAGGAAGTCAGTTCTAAACGAACAAAACACTTTACAGTAGTAACTGAAGATGTGTATCAATTACACAATACCAGTGCAGTGATGAGATCTTGTGATGTTTTTGGAATTCATGATTTACACGTAATTGAAGAAAAATTAGGAAAAAAAATTGATCGTGAAATTGCAATGGGAGCTCAGAAATGGGTAAATATTCATCGTCATCCGTCTACTAACGAATGTATTGATATTTTAAAAAAGGACGGTTATCAAATAATTGCGACTTCTCCCCACAATAACTCCACCGAATTAAGTGAATTTGATATTACAAAAAAATCAGCTTTTTTCTTTGGCAAGGAAAAGGAAGGGCTCAGTAATACCGTTTTAAACAAAGCAGATGGATTTTTGAAAATTCCAATGTATGGATTCACTGAGAGCCTAAATATTTCTGTTTCAGCTGCCATCATTTTACAATCGGTAGTTTCTAGATTAAAAGATTCTGATATAGACTGGAAATTGACAGAAAAAGAAAAAAAAGAATTAATATTTCATTGGACAAAAATGACTATTAAAAGTGTAGATCAAATCATAGATCGCTTTTACAAGTCTTCTGCTTTTTAAATTAATTATATTTTATTTAACATATTTTTGTTTAATTTGAGTTTTTAACCGATTTATATGTTTTTAAACTATTATTATAGTTTTTTTTAAATAAATATGTTAAATTTATAAGACATAACATTAAAATATAAAACAATGAAAAAATCATTTACAATTCTATTATTATTTCTTTTTACTCTAAGTGGATATTCTCAAGAACAACGAGCTTATGAGTCTTGTACTTATGTAAATAATGTGTCAGTTTCTGAGATACCTAGATTTATTGAACTTTACAAACAATTTACGGATATGTCTTTGGGTGATAATCGAACTCAATCAAGCGAGTGGCTTTTTAGACATTGGTATGGTTCAGGACACACTTTTGTTATTTACAGTGCGTACGACTCTATGGAAGATTATCATGCGGATGCCGATCTTGCCGAAGCAAATATTACTGCCAAAATTAAAGCGGTTACCGATGCTGATCAACAAAAAGTATTAATGGATGAATGGGCTGAATTAGCATCTTTTTGGGATGATCATACCGATGAAATTAGGGTGCGAAATACGTCAACAGGTTTTTATGCTAAAGAAGGTACCGATTTTGATAGCCCTTTTGTAATGTCTGTTGGGCGCTACAATTCATCGGGGAGTTGGGGTGATATGGGAAATGGATTTTTTAATTGGGTTACTGTCCCTGATGTTGACAACGATGTCTCTTTAGCGGGTGGTGTGAGTTATCATTATATGGGATCTGGACCAGATGTTGAAGTTTGGAATTGCTACAGATCATTAGTAGATTTTGCTACCGCGGTAACTGCAAAGAAAGAATTGAGTGATACTGCTAAAGAAGGGCGTAAAACTTTCTGGAGTTTGGCAGACGGAGCACATGAAGATCAAATCTATTTACATATTGGACACGTTAATATGGAAAAAGGAGTTTTTGATTTAGCAGGTGCAGATCGCTAAAATTTAATGACAATTAAATAAAACTAAAAAGAGGTGTTTTTACGCCTCTTTTTAATTTAGAAAACCTTTTTTTTGTAAAATGAAATTGGTATTTGCAACTCACAACGAAAATAAGGTTAAAGAAGTAAAATCCTTGTTGCCTAAAAATTTTAAAATATTAAGTCTAAACGATATTGGTTGTTTTGACGAAATTCCTGAGACCTCTAAAACCGTTGAGGGGAACGCTCAATTGAAAGTAGCTTATGTAAAAACAAATTTTGGTTTAGACTGTTTTGCAGACGATACGGGTTTGGAGGTTCCAGCTTTAAATAACGAACCAGGGGTTTACAGTGCTAGATATGCAGGACCAAATAAAAACGCTTCAGACAACATTAATAAATTACTGAACAATTTACAGCATATAACCAATAGAGATGCGTGTTTTAAAACAGTGATTGCATTAGCAGTATCATCACAAACAAGGCTATTTACAGGTATTTGCAAAGGAACTATCTTATCTGAAAAAAAAGGAAAATTAGGATTTGGCTATGACCCAATTTTTCAGCCAAATGGATTTCAAGAAACTTTTGCAGAAATGTCTTTAGAACAAAAAAGTGAAATTGGTCATCGAGGAAAAGCAGTTCGTTTATTAATTGATTATTTATCAAAAACTTAGTTTAATTTAAAACACTATATTTGCCGCTTGAAAATCCTCAGGGTGAGGACGTGTTAAAAGAAGTAGTATAGGATTTATTTGTCGAGTATACTTCTACAACAACACACAAATAAATAAAATCAATACTACAATGAGCAAATTTGCTAAATTAGGCTTGGAAGAAAATCTTCTTAAAGCCATCCAAGACATGGGTTTTGAAACCCCATCAGAAGTTCAAGAGAAGGCCATCCCAATTTTATTAGAAAAAGATACAGATATTGTTTCTTTAGCACAAACAGGTACCGGAAAAACTGCTGCATTTGGTTTTCCAATGCTTCAAAAAATTAATGTTGAAAGTCGAACAACTCAAGGCTTAATATTATCACCAACCAGAGAACTTTGTTTACAGATCACCAATGAAATTAAAAACTACGGAAAATACTGCAAAGGTTTAAATGTAGTAGCAGTTTATGGTGGAGCAAGTATTTCTGAACAAGCTAGAGATATAAAAAAAGGAGCTCAAATCATAGTAGCTACTCCGGGACGAATGAAGGATATGATAGGCCGAAGAATGATCGATATATCTAAAATTGAATACTGTGTTCTTGACGAGGCTGATGAAATGTTAAATATGGGATTTTATGAGGATATTACTGAAATATTATCTTATTCTCCAGAAGACAAAAGTACCTGGTTGTTTAGTGCTACCATGCCTAAAGAGGTAGCAACAATTGCAAAAAAATTCATGTATCAACCTATTGAAATTACTGTAGGTGGTAAAAATATGGGTGCAGAAAATGTGTCTCATGAATATTATTTAGTAAACGCAAGAGACCGTTATCAAGCTCTAAAAAGATTAGCAGATGCAAACCCTTCTATATTTTCAGTAATTTTTTGTCGTACCAAGAGAGATACTCAAAAAGTTGCTGAACTTTTAATAGAGGATGGTTACAGTGCCGGCGCATTGCATGGAGATCTGAGTCAAAATCAACGTGATTTAGTGATGAAGTCATTTCGAACACGCCAAATACAAATGTTAGTAGCGACAGATGTAGCAGCACGTGGAATTGATGTTGACGATATTACCCATGTTATCAATTATCAATTGCCAGATGAAATAGAGACCTACACCCATCGAAGTGGTCGTACAGGAAGAGCTGGAAAAACAGGAGTCTCTATGGTAATCGTTTCTAAAAGTGAAAATCGAAAAATTCATGCTATTGAAAAAATAATTCAGAAAAAATTCATTGCAAAAGAAGTTCCATCTGGAATAGAGATTTGTGAAGTTCAATTATTTCATTTAGCAAATAAAATTAAAGAGACTGAAATTAATCACGAAATTGACACGTATTTACCAAATATTAACGAAGTATTAGAAACGTTTTCGAAAGAAGAATTGATTAAAAAAGTTTTTTCTGTCGAGTTTACAAGATTCTATAACTATTATAAAAAAGCCAAGGATTTAAATGTTGCGCCTGGCGATATGTCTGAAGGGTCTAAAGATACTGTCCGATATTTCATAAATATAGGCGGAAAAGATGATTTTGACTGGATGAGTTTAAAAGATTTTCTGAAAGAAATGCTTCAATTAGGAAAAGATGAGCTCTATAAAGTTGATGTAAAAGATAGTTTTTCATTTTTTAATACTGATACAAAACACCAAGATTTGGTGATGAGTTTCTTCAAGGATTTTGAATTGGAAGGAAGAAGAGTTTCAGTCGAAATTTCAAAAGATACAGGACGAGGAAGAAGAGGAGGAAGAGATCGTGGACGTGGAAGAGATCGCGGAAGAGGTAGAGATCATGGTGGCTTCAAGGGTCGTGGTGGAGAACGAAGGGGAGATAAAACAAGCTCTGGAAGGAGTGGAGGTAAACGAGATAGTAGAAGAGGAGCGGATGGAAAAAAAGATGGAGATCGTAATGATCGTTCAAGACGAGATTCTGGGAATTCAGGTTTTAAAGGAAGAAGTAGAAGAAAAAGTGACCGCCCAAATAATTCTGGAACTGGAGGTCGAAGACGAAATAGAAGTTAATTATTAAAATTTTGTTAGAATATAAATATTGATTAAAAGTTTGACACTATTAGGTTATATTTACCTCAATATGAAAAAATACGTATTACTAATCTTTTTTTTTACAAACCTAATTGCTTGGTCTCAAGAGATAGTCAATAATAAACAAGATTCTACTGTTGTTAAGTCCTCTGTTATTAATGGTAAGGTTTTAAATTCTTCTAACAGTGTTGAATTAGAAAATGTTCATGTGGTTAATTTAAACTCTGTGAAAGGTACTTTAACAAACGAGGATGGTAATTTTACGATGAAAGCCGCTGTTAACGATACCCTTTATTTTTCATATTTAGGTTTTAAATCTATACGAGTGCGAGTAACTAATGATTGGATGAAATTCGGGGAAATTAAAATTAAAATGACTGAATTAAGTATTGCATTGGAAGAGGTAGTGGTAAAGCCTATTGAATTAACTGGTTATATTGAAGTCGATGCTAAACTAATTCCAATATATGATGATCAGCGATATCGAATTGCTGGTATTGGAGGTGGATATGAAGGTGGTCAAGGTCAGCCAGGTGCAGTAACAAAGGTTTTAAGTGCTATATTTAATCCTGCAGATTTCCTCTACAATATTTTTGGTAAGCGGCCAAAGCAAATGAAAAAGCTACGTCAAATGAAAGATGATGACGAAATTAGAAACCTGCTTCAATCTAAATACGATAGAGAAACTTTAATGGCTGTTCTTCAATTAGAGAAGATAGACATTGAAGAAATACTTAATAACTGTAGTTATTCAAAAAGTTTTATTCGTACGGCTAATGATCTTCAAATTTTAGATGCTATCGGTGAATGTTATGAACAATACAGAATTCTTAATAGAGGAAGAGAGTAATTAATGCTTCAGTTAGTAATTCACTATTCACTTCATTTTTTAGTTCCAGGTTTAATTGCTCGGGTATTCTTTAAAGAGAATTGGAAAAAAGCTTGGTTGTTATTGCTAGCTACCATGCTTGTAGATCTAGATCATTTGCTTACAAACCCGGTATATTTGCCAAATCGTTGTAGTATAAATTTTCATATTCTTCATTCGCACTATGCGATACTGATTTACTTACTATTACTATATTTTAAGAAATTTAGAATTATAGCTGTGGGTTTGTTATTTCATATGCTAACAGATTTTATTGATTGTTTGTTTATGAATTAGTACTTTAGGGAACTAATTACAATAATTATGAAGCATATAGTTTCCCAACAACGGGCTTTTTTTTATACACATCAAACTAAATCTATAGATTATCGTTTGAAACAATTAAATAAGTTAGAGAAGCTATTGAAATCTAATGAAAACTTATTAAATGAGGCTATTTACAAAGACTTCAAAAAATCAACATTTGACACTTATGCGACTGAGTTAGCATTAATATACCACGATATAAAACATGCTAAAAGAAATATCTATAAATGGTCCAAAGTAAAACGAGTAGGAACAAATTTACTGAACTTCCCTGCCAAGAGTTATATTCTTCCTGAGCCACTTGGTGTTTGCTTAGTTATTGGCGCATGGAATTATCCTTATCAATTAACGTTATCACCCGTTGTAGCTGCTATTGCAGCAGGTAACACAGTGGTGATAAAACCCAGTGAGCTAGCTGTTAATACGAGTGCTCTGATGGCAAAATTAATCAATGAAAATTTTGATTCAAAATATCTAAAAGTAGTAGAAGGTGGAGTTTCTGAAACTACAGTTTTATTAGAAAACAAATTTGATAAAATATTTTTTACTGGTAGTCCACAAGTTGGGAAAATAGTTTATCAAGCTGCAGCTAAAAACCTAACACCGGTCACTCTTGAGCTTGGAGGAAAAAGTCCTGCTTTTGTAACAGAGGGATGCAATCTAAAAATGGCTGTTAAAAGAATGGTATGGGCAAAGTTTATCAATGCTGGACAAACTTGTATTGCACCAGATTATATATTAGTTCATAAATCGATTGAAAATCAATTTTTAGAGTTATTAAAGTTTGAAATTAAAAAAGAGAAATTTTCTATAGAGAATGGAAATTATACGCAAATAATTAATACTAAAAATTTAGAACGTTTATCCGATATGATTCCTTCTGGAAAAGTATACTTTGGGGGTGGTATAAATACATTAGAAAGAACCATTGAACCAACTGTGCTTCAAGGAGTTGAATTTACCGATAAAGTTATGAGCGAAGAAATATTCGGTCCTATTTTACCAGTTATAGCATATGATAATTTAGAGGATGCAATCTCTTATGTTAACAGTAACCCAAAACCATTATCTTGTTATTTGTTTTCTAACAGTAAGAAAATTAAGGAGAATATTTTAAGAAAAATATCCTTTGGAGGTGGAGCTATTAACGAAGCTATTATGCACATATCAAATCCAAAACTACCATTTGGTGGGGTCGGAAATAGCGGTATTGGTTCTTATCATGGTGAAGCAGGTTTTAAATCTTTCACGCATTACAAAAGTATTTTGGATAAATCTAACTTAATAGAATTATCCTTAAAATATTATCCTCACTCAAAGAGAAAACTTACCTGGATCCGTTATTTTATGGAACTTTAGAAACTTATGTTTTCTTAAATAAAGGAATAAATGAAAAATTAGCGTATTTTCGTTTATATAACTTGAAACACCATGGCAACTAGAAAGTATCAAGGAAAAAAATTCGAAAATAGTTCTTCTTTGAGAGCTGTAGACTCACTAACTGTAGAGGAAGCCTTGCAAATTAATATCAATAACAATCCTTTTACTGTTTCAATGAGAACACCAGGTGACGATATAAGTCTGGTGAGAGGAATGCTTCATTCTGAGGGGATTCTTAAAAATTCAACATTTACCCCTGACTTGATCCTAAAAAAAGAAAATGACGAAGGTATTGTCACAATCGTAGATTTAACAATTCCAAAAAACGAATTAGGTGAAGGATATTTAAATAGTAGGTCTTTGTTGTCTGTTTCCTCCTGTGGTATTTGTGGTAGAACTGAACTTGGGGAATTATCTTTTCTTGGAAAAACTATTGATGATACCAATAAAATAGATATTGCTATTTTGAATCAACTTTTTATAAAAATGAATAATTTACAGCATAGTTTCCATCAATCTGGAGGAACTCATGCGGCTGCCGCTTTTTCATTAGAAGGAAAATTATTATTCGCCATGGAAGATATTGGAAGGCATAATGCTGTTGATAAAATTATTGGAAAATTAATTCTTAGCGAACAACTTAAAAAGGCTTCAGTTTTAACTGTCAGTGGTAGAGTTTCTTATGAAATTGTTGTTAAATGTTTTAAAGCGGGAATTCCATTTTTAGCAGCAGTTTCTGCGCCATCCTCATTAGCAGTAGATTATGCAAAAGAATTAGGGATTACCTTATTTGCCTTTTGCAGGGATAACCGAGCTACTTGTTACTCAAATCCCCACAGAATTAAACAAAAAAACACTAAAAACAAAGCCTGTTAGAATATGTCAAAAAATTTAAGAGCTTTAGCCAGTAAAGTAGGTATTGAAAATAATTTATTTAATAAAATGGGTGAATTAGCCCAAGACTCAGGATCATTATCTGATGAGAAATTAAAAGAACTAGCTGATGAATTTTTAATAGGAAACGCAACTACTTTTGGTGTCACAACTTTTTATGATTTTTTAAAACCCGATAATCAAGGTAAAAAGGCTTACGTCTGTAATGGTTCAGCTTGTTTATGTTCAGGAAAACAAGATCAGTTACGGGTAGACTTAGAAAAGCATTTGAATCCTTCTGAAATTGGACATATGACTTGTTTGGGACGATGCCATGAAAATGGTGCTTTTCAATATAAAGGGCAAAATTATTCAAATAAATCCCCCCATCAAATTGCACAGATTTTAAAAAATGAAACAATCGATCATAAGGATCATTATCATATTGTTTCCCATTGCAAGGAAACACTTACTTGTGATTTTGAGGGGTTTCAATATCTAGAACAACTATTAAAGAAGACCTTAAAAAAAGGGGCCAAACAATGTTTAAAAGAAATTCAAGATTCACAAATTAGAGGTAGAGGTGGCGCTGGTTTCCCCATGGGAATTAAACTTCAAAGCGCAAGAGATACTCCTTCCGACATTCGATATTTAGTTTGTAACGCTGACGAGGGAGATCCAGGGGCTTATTCAGATAGATATTTGATGGAAAAACAGCCGTTTATGGTGTTATTCGGTATGCTAGTAGCAGGTTTTGCGATGGATTCAAATTGGGGAATTCTTTACATAAGAGCCGAATATCCTGACGCTTCAATTATTATTCAAGATGCAATTGATCAGTTAAAAAAAATAGGATTAACGGGCGAAAATATCTTAGGTAGCGATTTTCATTTTCATTTTAAAATTATTAAGGCTCAGGGGTCCTACATATGTGGTGAAGAAACCGCTTTATTATCTTCGATAGAAGGGCAAAGACCCGAAGTAAGAATTCGTCCGCCTTATCCAACTCAAAGTGGTTTATTTGGTAAACCAACAGCTGTTAACAATGTGGAAACAATTGCAGCTTTGTATCAGATTTTTAAAACCTCGGGAAAAGAATATGCGACGCTGGGAACTAAAAAATCAAAAGGAACAAAACTGATTTCATTGGATGGGTATTTTAAAAATCCAGGTATTTATGAAGTAGAAATGGGTACCTCGCTAGATTTTGTTATTAATGATTTAGGAGGTGGATTTAACGTTCCGATTAAAGCTATGCAAATTGGTGGTCCCCTTGGAGGGATTGTCCCTTTAAATAAAACAAGCGAATTAACTATAGACTTTGAGTCATTTGCTAATGCAGGATTTTTATTGGGTCATGCCACGATAGTTTGCATTCCAGAAGCGTTTCCAATGGTGCAATATTTAGAGCATTTATTTGAATTTACTTCTTTTGAAAGCTGTGGAAAATGTTTTCCATGTCGATTGGGAGCCAAAAGAGGTCAAGAGTTATTAACGAAGGCAAGAACTGAAAAAGAATATCAAATAAATAAAGAATTATTTAATGACCTATTAGATACTTTGGAACAAGGTTCATTGTGCGCTCTTGGCGGAGGTTTGCCACTACCAGTTAAAAATACGCTCATGTATTTTGAGGATGAAATGAATGAGTTTTTTAATTAATACGTATTAATAAGATTTTATGAAAACTGCTTATATAGACAATAAATCCTATGAAATAAAAGAAGGTGAAACAATCCTTTCTTTTATGAAGCGCCATATCGGTGAGAAACCTGTGCCTACACTTTGTGACGCTCCAAATTTAGATCCTTTTGGTTCTTGTAGAGTTTGCAGTGTCGATGTAGCATTGGAGCAAGGAGGAAAAACAAAAGCAATGGCTTCTTGTCATTCTCCAGTTTCAGAGGGAATGTATATAGCTCCAAATTCACCTAATATTCAAAAACTAAGAAGAAACATTATTGAATTGGTAATTACGGATCATCCTTTATTATGTTTGACCTGTGAAGTGAGTGGAAATTGTGAATTGCAAGATGTTGCAGCAACGGTGGGTCTAAGAGAAGTAAGGTATCCTGATGGAGAAAATCATATCGATACTCCGAAAGACTTATCACATCCTTATATGACCTCTGATTTGTCCAAGTGCATTAATTGTTTTCGATGTATACGTGCGTGTGATGAAGTACAAGGTCAATTTGTTTTAAGCATGGCAGGTAGGGGATTTGATTCTCACATCGTTAAGGGATTAGATCAATCCT
Source organism: Flavobacteriaceae bacterium (assembly GCA_024232495.1). Taxonomy (GTDB): domain Bacteria; phylum Bacteroidota; class Bacteroidia; order Flavobacteriales; family Flavobacteriaceae; genus Marifrigoribacter. The sequence goes on along the minus strand of JAAEPP010000205.1, from coordinate 19,202 downwards.
TTATGGATTCGGATTGTGTTAGTTGTGGAGCTTGTTCACAAGCCTGTCCGACCTCAGCAATATCAGATGTATTTCAGTCTAAAGCAATAACAGCTACCGAAACTACTAGAACTATATGTACTTATTGTGGAGTAGGTTGTAACCTTGAAGTTTCTACTAATAATGACGAAATTTTAAGTATTACTGCACCTTATGATGCAGATGTTAATGAAGGACATACCTGTTTAAAGGGACGCTATGCATTTAAATTTTACAATCACGAGGATCGTCTAGACGCCCCTATGATAAAAGTAAATGGCACCTTTGAAAAGGTAACCTGGGATCAAGCTTATGATTTTATCTCTGATAAGTTAACTATTTATAAAAAAGACTTTGGTCCAGACTCTGTTGCAGGTATTTCGTCAGCGCGTTGTACGAACGAGGAAAATTATCTCATGCAAAAATTCATTCGAGCAGTTATAGGAACAAATAATATAGATGGATGTGCTCGAGTTTGTCATTCTCCCACAGCCTTGGGTATGCAAACTACCTTTGGAACAGGAGCTGCTACCAATTCAATAGATGATTTAAAAGATACCAATTGTATCCTAGTTATTGGTGCCAACCCAACTGATGCACATCCGGTAACAGGAGCTAAGTTGAAACAATTTGCAATAAAACAAGATCATGTTACCATAGTTATTGATCCCCGACGTACTGAAATTGCCAAATTTGCAGATTATCATCTAGCTTTGAGACCAGGAACAAACGTAGCAGTTTTAAATATGATGTTTTACTATATTATTACTGAAGGGTTAGCAGATGTTGAATTTATTCAAAACCGAACGGAGGGATATAAAGATTTTGAGCAAGAAATACTGAATATTGATATTGATCGGTTAGAAAAAATTTGTGGAGTTGATAAAAACTTAGTTAAAAAAGCTGCAATTGCTTATGCTTCGGCTCCAAATGCGATGTCTTTTCATGGTTTAGGAGTTACTGAGCATTCTCAAGGAACTTTTACGGTAGTTCAAATAGCAGATTTAGCGTTAATCACTGGAAACATTGGTAGAAGAGGAGTGGGTGTAAATCCTTTAAGAGGTCAAAATAATGTTCAAGGATCTGCAGATATGGGGGTGCAACCTCATCAAGGAGCTGGTTACTTAGATGTAACCGACAGTTCTGTGAACAAAAAATACAACGAATTTTATGGGGTAACGGTTCCATCTATGGTTGGTTATAAAATACCTGAAATGTTTGATGCTGCATTAGAGGGTAAGTTGAAAGCTTTGTGGGTTATAGGCGAAGATATAGTACAAACAGATCCTAATACACAAAAGGTAATAAAAGCATTGGAAGCTACCGATTTAGTAATTGTTCAAGAATTATTTATGACAGAAACTGCAAAATATGCGGATGTTATTTTACCAGGAGCATCATTTCTTGAAAAAAGCGGGACTTTTACAAATGGAGAAAGAAGAGTTCAGGCAGTTCGTCAAGTAGTAAATGTTCAAAAAGGAGCAAAGCCAGATGGTCAAATCATAGTAGAAATCATGAACAAAATGGGTTACAATCAACCAGATTATACTCCAGATGGAATGTTGAAAGAAATTTCACAAATAGTGCCTTTCTTCGCTGGTATTTCGTGGGATAAACTGGGTATAAACGGAATGCAATGGCCCGTAGCTAAAGACGGAACAGAAACGCAAATTTTACATACTTCTGAATTTAAAAGAGGGAAGGGATATTTTGAATTTCATCCTTGGGAAGAAACGCAAGAATTAATTTCTCATGCTAAAGATTTTCCATACATTTTAACCACAAATCGAGAACTTGAACATTACAATTGTGGTGCAATGACAAGAAGAACTGCTAACGAGCAAATCTTGAAAGATGATTATTTGATGATTCATCCTGACGATGCTAAAAAACATTTTATAGCTGATGGAGCATATGTTTGTGTTGAATCTCCACGTGGCAAAGTAGATGTTAAGGCTAAAATAACTGATGAAGTTAAACAAGGTGTTTTAAGCACTACTTTTCATTTTCCAGATATTATGATTAATAATATTACGGGTGATGTTCATGACACGGAGGCTAAATGTCCAGAATATAAAGTAGTAGCCGTAAGGATCAGAAAAAGTAAAGGAACACATAAAATGCAAACAGTTTGAGCACGATGAATGTTTTAGATCAGTCATCTTGGAAACGGAAAGAACATTTCGATTTTTTTTCTAAGTACGAGGAACCTTATTTTGGTATTGTTTCTGAAATTAATTGTACCAAGGCTTATCAGTTATCCAAGTCAAGAAATCAGTCATTTTTTGCGTATTATCTTCATAAATCTATTTGTGCAGTCAATCTTATTGAAGAAATGAGATACCGAATCATTGGCAATCAAATTGTTATTTATGACCAGATTCATCCAGCGACTACCATTGGAAGAGTTGACGGTACGTTTGCTTTTACCTTTACGCCTTTTGATCAAGATTTTAATATTTTTGATAAAGGGTTACAAGCTGAAATTAACAAGGTTAAAAATTCTTCAGGTATAAGACTTAAAGAAGGCGATACTAGAAAAGATGTAGTTCATTATTCATCCATACCTTGGCATGCTTTTTCTGGATTGACCCATGCAAGAAAATTTAAATTTGATGAAAGTGCTCCTAAAATTACGTTTGGAAAAATGTTTACTAGAGATGAGCATCAACTAATGAATGTAGCTATTTATGTACATCATGGCTTGGTAGATGGCTTTCATGTTGCTAAATACCTTGAATATTTTCAGAATCTTATGGACGAAAATTTTTAATTTAAAGATCTAAAAGCGATAAGTTGCTAATGATTTTTTATTAGGATCCATCTAAAATTCTACATAATGAAAAGTAAACTATTAAATATAATTTTAATTATTACTTCGCTGTTTGGTTATTTAGAGTGGGGACAAGACAATACTTCATTTTTATTTGAAGTTGAATATTTGGTGCTAAAAAATATTTTTACAACTGTAGAATCTGTCCTTCATCCCTTTATTCTTATTCCCCTTTTTGGTCAAATAATTTTGTTTTTTACAATATTTTTAAAAAAACCACATAGATATTTGACCTACATTGGAATAGTAAGTTTAAGTTTATTATTAGGATTTATGTTTTTTATTGGGATCTTTTCTTATAATTTGAAAATATTGATTTCAACATTGCCATTTTTGCTGACGGTACTGGCAGTGATAAAATACGATTGTCGTAAATCTTTAAATTAAAAACTGGATTGTGTTCCTAATAATTAATTTTTAAAAATTTATCAGCTAAACAAAATCATGTATATTGTGAAAAAAACTCTCAAAATCATATAAATGAAAAACTTTACACTAGCAGTATTCTTTTTATTTTGTAGTTATTTATCTGCTCAAATTATTACAGCAACAATCTCTTATCAAGGTTATGACGAATCACAGGCTTATTTTGGGCAAGGAGAATATGAAATCTTTTTGGACAACATTGATGGTGTATTAGATAAGCCTATTATCTTGGTTGATGGTTTTGATCCTGGAGATACTAGAGATTTATCAATGCTTTACACCAGTTTAGATATTGGTGGGCAAAATTTAGCTGATATTTTGAGAGATGAAGGTTATGATTTAGTTGCTTTAAATGCACCTTTATACACCACCGACGGCAAGGATATAGATGGTGGTGCGGATTATATCCAACGCAATGCAATGGTGTTTGTCGAATTAATTAATTTTATTAACTCAGAAAAAGTCGGTAGTGAAGAATTGGTTATTATTGGACCTAGTATGGGCGGATTAATAAGTCGATATGGCCTAGCTTATATGGAAGAAAATAGTATACCGCACGAAACTCGACTTTATATTTCTTTTGATTCCCCTCATCTTGGAGCTAATATTCCAATTGGTTTTCAGTATCTAATAAATTATTTTGCAAAGCAGTTGGATAACGACCAAGCTCAATTGGTTGTTGATAATGTTTTAAATAGTCCTGCTGCTAAAGAAATGTTAGTGGACCATTATACAGGTCATTTATTATCAGGTTCAGATTTTGAGCAGGATTCTAATTTATTACTGCCTGTTGGAGCGCCAAATTTTAGAGATGCATTTCAAACAGAGTTGAACGATTTAGGATTTCCAACTAATGTGCGCAATGTTAGTATGATTAACGGAAGTGGTCTAGGGACTACTATAGGCAATCCAGGAATGGAAATGATCAATACTACATTAGATCTAGGAGCCACCATAACTGCCGATATTAAAATTAATTTTACTCCTGAAGCAGGAGAATTTATTAACGTAACTAATTTTTCAACTTTTTTAGCAGGAATTCCAATTGCTTCTTTTGGAGCAGATGCTGAGTCTTTTTCTTTCTCTGATGGAGTAGACTCCTCTCCAGGTGGAAAAAGTGATATAGCCTCCGGTCTAGGTGAAGTAGACGACCCAATTATCATTGAATTCTTTGAAAATTTAGAACAAAGCGAGTATTCATTTATACCTAGCGTGAGTGCTATGGCCATTGAAAATGAAAATGATTGGTATGTTTCTCCAAATATAGATAACTCTCCTTTTGTAAATGCTCATATTCCTGATGTAAATGAATTTCATGTTCAGTTAACTGAGCAAAACGTAGCCTTTGCATTATCAGAAATTCGAGAAGGGCCATTAAGTACAGAAGAAACAGCACATGGTAATTTTTATCTTGTGGAAAACCCTGTAAATGAAAAGTTAATTATAAGATTAGGGCCTAATAATAATTATTCAAATTTAGAAGTTTTGGCCTACAACACTTCTGGTCAACTTGTATTAGCAGAAAATATTTTTAATCCAAGCGACATCCTTAGTTTTAACCATTACTTAAATTCAGGAATTTATATCTTAATCATTAACAATAACAATCATTTTTTCCGAACCAAATTTATAGTTAAATAAACTTGTGGGAATAACGAGATATTTAATGATGATGGTAGGGTTCGTTTCTAAGAATAGTAAAACTTCTGTACAATTGTTCTGTGAAAAATAAACGTACCATTTGGTGTGAAAAAGTCATGGGCGATAAAGAGACCTTCTCATTGCAACGGTTATATACATCGTCACTAAAACCATAGGGTCCTCCAATTACAAAAACTATTTTTTTTAGACCACTGTTCATCTTTTTTTGAAGAAATGCTGAAAATTGAATTGAGTTATAAAGTTTTCCATTTTCATCGAGTAAAATAACTGCATCAGATTTTTCAATTTTTTTTAACAATTCTTTTCCTTCAGCTATTTTTTGTTGTTTAGTAGTTAAATTTTTTGTGTTTTTGATATCAGGAATTATATCCATACTAAAAGGAATGTAAAATCCGAGACGTTTACAATATTCATCAATCAATTGCTGCAGCGGTCTAGAGTCTGTTTTACCAATAGTTAATAGTTTTATTTTCAATTTTTACAGTTATTAATTACGAATTGTTAGTGTTTTCAAAAATATAAAGAATTTGGTAACTTAATAAAACAATATCTTTTATATTGCTTAATGCTAATTTCTTATTTTTGTTAAAAACCTAATTTATGATATCTACCTCCCAATTTAATAAAGAAATAGATCTCATAATTGCCAATGCTATTCGTGAAGATGTAGGCGCTGGAGATCACAGTTCCTTGGCGTGTATACCTTATGATGCAGCTGGTAAAGCCAAGTTATTGGTAAAAGAAGATGGGGTAATTTCTGGAGTTGAATTTGCTAAGCGTGTTTTTAACTACGTAGATCCTGGTTTAAAAATAGACGTTTTAATTGAAGATGGGAGCTGGGTGAAACCAGGTGATATCTGTTTTTATGTTTCTGGAAATTCACAGTCTATTTTAAAATCTGAGCGATTGATTTTAAATGCAATGCAACGAATGAGTGCTATTTCGACAAAAACTAAAAAATTTGTAGATATATTAGAGGGAACTTCAACAAAAATACTAGATACTCGAAAAACAACCCCAGGAATAAGGGCTCTTGAAAAATGGGCTGTAAAAATTGGTGGAGGTAAAAATCATCGTTTTGCTCTTTATGATATGATCATGTTAAAAGATAACCACATAGATTTTTGTGGTGGAATTACAAAGGCAATTGCTAAAACAAAACAATATTTATTAGAAAATCATTTGGACTTAAAAATTATCGTTGAGGCCAGAAATTTGGAGGAAATTAAGGAAATACTCAAATCTGATAATGTGTATAGAATTTTAATTGATAATTTTAATTATAAAGACACCAGAAAAGCTGTTTCATTAATAGGAGATAAGTGTTTTACTGAATCCAGTGGAGGAATTACTCTTGAAACTTTAAAGAACTATGCTGAATGTGGAGTAGATTATATTTCTAGTGGAGCAATAACACATTCTGTTTGCAATATGGATTTAAGCCTAAAAGCGATATGAGCAACGATCTTGAAAAGTTTATTTTAAAAACTCCTGGACTTCGTTTTTTAATAACAGTTCCGAGTAAAATAAAATTGCCAGGATTCAATGGATTGTCTATGTATGATCTGATAAAAACATATTTTATCGGAATAATAGAGGGGACTTTTTCTTCTAGGGCAGGATCTATTGCATTTAGTTTTTTTATGGCCCTCTTTCCCTTTCTACTTTTTCTGCTAAACCTAATACCATATTTACCCATTGAGCCTCAGAATTTAGTTGATTTCGTACAAGACATCTTACCTAAAGATACTGCTAGTTTTTTTATGCCTGTAATATTAGATATAATGGGTAACCCTCGAGGAGGCTTATTGTCATTTGTTTTTTTACTTACTATATTTTTAATGGCAAATGGCGTTAATGCTATATTTAGTTCTTTTGAATATTCTTACCATATTACGATAAACAGATCTTTTTTTAAACAATATATTGCTGCATTAATGGTTTCTGTTTTTTTAGCAATTCTTCTTCTTTTTGCTATTACTTTGATTGTTTATACTGAAAATTTTATTTGGGAATTAAATAATGATCAAGTGCTTAGTAACGGAGTTTTTTGGGTAGAGTTGATTCGATATATGATTTTGATGACTTTAATTTACTTTGTAGTAGCTACATTAAATTACTTTGGAATAAAAGAAGGTAAAAGTATCAAATTCTTCTCTATTGGTGCTTTAATCACTACTATTTTATTCGCTTTAACTACCTATTTGTTTGGTCTCTATATAACTAATTTTTCTAATTATAATGAGCTTTATGGTTCGATAGGGGCATTGTTAATTTTAATGCTTTATATCTGGATTAATTCTAATTTATTACTATTGGGTTTCGAATTAAATGCAACACTAAAAACCCTTCGCCAAAAAAAATAATCTGTGTATTATATAGATGTCATTTTACCTATTCCCTTAAAACAAACTTTTACTTACGAAGTAAATAAGGATGAGGCTATATTCTTGAAGACCGGAATGCGAGTAGCAGTCCCTTTTGGAAAATCTAAAATATATACCGGTATCGTATTAAAAGTTCACCAGCTTGCACCACAGGGCTATGAAACTAAATCAATTGACCAAATATTAGATGAATTTCCAATTATTAATGAATTCCAAATTAAACATTGGCAATGGATGGCTTCCTATTATTTATGCACTTTGGGAGAGGTTTTAAAAGCAGCATTACCCAATGGTTTTTTGTTAGAGAGTGAAACAATCATTACATTAAATAGCAATGTGAACATTGATTATTCTGAATTGAACGACCTAGAGTTTTTAGTATTTGAAGCACTACAGAGCCAACCATCATTGCACATTAACGATATTCGATCCATTTTGGACAGAAAAAATGTTATGGGGGTCCTAAATAATTTAATTAAAAAAAAATGTATCGCAATACAAGAGGAGGTTTACGAAAAATATCGACCTAAAATAAAACGATTTATAAAGTTATCATCTCGCTATACTTCGGAAGAAAATTTAAAAAATCTTTTAGATACCTTAACAAGAGCTCCAAAACAAAGAAAGGTATTAATGACCTTATTTGCGCTTTCAAGTCAAGAAAAAAAAGCAATTGAATCGGTATTACTCCAAAAAAAGAGTAATTCTAATTCGGCAGTAATTAATAGTTTAATTAAAAAAGAAATTTTAGAGGAGTATTTTATTCAAAAAGATAGAGTTGAGTTTAATTTGGATAAAAATTCTGAAATTAAAAGTTTAAGCGAATCGCAAACAGTAGCCCTTAATGAAATAAACAAATCCTTTAATCAAAACGATGTTACTTTGCTACACGGAGTGACATCAAGTGGGAAAACTGAAATCTATGTTCAGTTAATTGATTTAACAATTAAACAAGGAAGACAAGTTCTTTATATGCTTCCAGAGATTGCTCTTACTACTCAGTTAATCAGTAGATTACAAAATTATTTTGGAGAAAAAATATCTGTCTATCATTCCAAATATTCTATCAGCGAAAGGGTAGAAGTCTGGAATAATGTATTAAACAATAAATCAAAAGCTCAGATTATAATTGGTGCTCGATCTTCACTTTTTTTACCATTTTCAAAATTAGGCTTGTTAATAGTTGATGAGGAGCATGAACCATCTTTTAAACAGTACGCGCCATCACCACGATACAATGCAAGGGATAGTGCAGTCGTTTTGGCAAAATTTCATGCTGCTAAATTACTTATGGGATCCGCTACTCCCTCATTAGAGAGTTTTTATAATGCAATCAATAACCGATATGGATTGGTTAGCTTAAAAAAGCGATTTGGCAATGTTTTAATGCCTGAAATCGAATTAGTAGACATTAAAGAAAAGCATCGTAAAAAGTTAATGAAAGGCCATTTTAGTGATCGATTGTTAGAAGAAATAAATGAGGCTTTAAAAAATAAAGAGCAAATCATACTTTTTCAAAATCGAAGAGGTTATTCTCCTGTAATTGAGTGTACGACATGTGGTATTTCTCCTCAATGTCCCAATTGTGATGTAAGTCTTACTTTTCATCAGTATAAAAACCAATTGCGATGTCACTATTGCGGATACCATACCCCAAAAATGATCTCCTGCATCGCGTGTGGAAGTGAAACTTTAGATAGTAAAGGGTTTGGAACTGAGCAAATTGAATTAGAATTAAAAGAACTGTTTCCGGATCATCAAATTGCTAGAATGGATCAAGATACCATGAAACGTAAAAATGCCTATGCAAAGATTATTGAAGCGCTAGAATTAAAAGAAATTGATATTTTGGTGGGAACACAAATGTTAGCAAAGGGCTTGGATTTTCGGCATGTAAGTTTAGTGGGAGTGATGAATGCAGATAATCTTTTAAATTTTCCAGATTTTAGAGCACACGAGCGTAGTTTTCAATTATTGCAACAGGTATCAGGAAGAGCTGGAAGAACCAAAAAGCGGGGTAAAGTAATTATTCAAACCTTTAATCCATATCACCAAATCCTTCAACAAGTTAGTGTAAATAATTTTGAAGAAATGTACTATCATCAATTAGAAGATCGTCGTCAATTTAAATACCCACCATTTTATCGCATGATTAAAATTACGGTAAAGGAACGATCTTTTCAAAAAATGGATAGAGCTTCTATATGGCTAGTTAATGCCTTGAAATTAAAGCTTAATAAAAACGTACTAGGCCCTGAAACGCCTCCTGTTGGTAGAATTAGGAACCTGTTCATTACTCATATTTTAGTTAAGATTCCAAAAGAACAATCACTAAGTAAAACGAAAAATTATATTAATTCAATACTAAAAAGTTTTAATACGATCAAAGAATTTTCAAGAGTACATTTGACTTTAGATGTCGACAATTACTAATGGATAATAAAATTATTAAGGGCTTCAGCTAATTCTGGTTTTCGGTTTCTACTTAAAGGGAGTTGTTGTTGTTTTATCTCTACAAATTTACTGTTATATCTTAAAACTTTACTCAAATTAACAATATAGGACTTATGGATTCTTAAAAACCTTTCTTTTGGTAAAACAGTTTCAAAAGATTTCATTGTAGAAAGTACAATTAATGAGTCATTTTCAGTTATAATTTTTATGTAATCTCCCAAGGCTTCAACATATTTTAATTCACTTAAAAATACTTTTCGTTTTTTTAAATTACTTTTTACAAAAATAAAGTCTTCATCATCAAAACCTTCTTCATTTTTCATTTTAAAGTAGCTTACTGCTTTATAAACAGCATTAAAAAAACGTTCTTTAGATATTGGTTTTTTGAGGTAGTCTATGGCATCGTAATTAAAAGCTTTAAAGGCATATTTGGTTTTACCAGTAACAAATATTATTTGTGGCCTAGAGCTCAGGTTGTCCAACAAATCGAACCCGGAAAGTATTGGCATTTCAATGTCTAAGAAAATTAAATCAACTTCTCTTTCAGATAAATCTGAATTTGCCTCAATTGCATTATTATATTCAGCAACTAATTTTAATGATTGATGATTTTGTATTAGTCTAACTATAGAGAGCCTCTGTAGGGCAGAGTCATCTACAATAGCACATTTTAAAACCGGTTTGTCCACTTCGTTAAATTTTATATGTCAATGATACTGATATTGCCGATGAAATACAAGTTTTTATGACTTTATCGATAAAACTATACTTTTTTAATTTTTTTAAGAAAAAAAATAACTTAGAGCAATAGGTTTGTGATTTGTAAAAAAAGTAGTATTTTTGCACGCTCTTGGCTTAAAGCTAAGGGTATTAAACATTAATTAAATTATAATTTTATGAATCATTATGAAACTGTTTTCATCTTAAATCCCGTTTTATCTGAAGAACAGATAAAGGAAACAGTAAAGAAATACGAAGAAATTCTTGTTTCTAAAGGTGCTAAGATGATATCCAAAGAAAATTGGGGGCTAAAAAAATTAGCCTACGCAATCCAACACAAAAAAAGTGGTTTTTATCACTTATTTGAATACACTGTAGCTGGAGAAGCTATTAACGAATTAGAGATTGAATTCAGAAGAGATGAACGTGTAATGCGCTATCTTACTGTAGCCCTAGACAAGCACGCTATTGCTTGGGCTGAAAAAAGAAGAAACCGTAACAAAAAAACTGCATAAGCTATGTCATCAATAGAACAACAAGCAAAAGGAAAAAAAGAGGGAGATATTAGATATCTAACTCCTCTTAATATTGAGACTGCAAAAGTTAAGAAATATTGTATGTTTCAGAAATCTGGTATTAAATATGTGGATTATAAAGATCCAGATTTTTTAATGAGATTTATTAACGAACAAGGAAAGATATTACCAAGAAGACTTACAGGTACTTCTTTAAAATATCAGCGTAAAGTAGCAGTTGCTGTGAAAAGAGCTAGACACATAGCTTTAATGCCGTACGTAGCAGATTTATTAAAATAAAAATTAGATAGGATATGGAACTTATATTAAAGAAAGACGTTGAGAATCTAGGATTTACTGACGACATAGTAACTGTAAAAAACGGTTATGGAAGAAACTTTTTATTACCACAAGGATTAGCAGTTTTAGCAACTCCCTCTACAAAAAAGGTTCTTGCTGAAACACTAAAACAACGCGCATTCAAAGAAAAGAAAATTATTGAGGATGCTCAAAAGGAAGCTGACAAACTAAACGGGCTAGAAATTAAAATAGCTTCAAAGTCGGGTGAAGGAAACAAACTATTTGGATCTGTTTCTAATGCTAACTTAGCTACCGCTTTAGAAAACAATGGTGTGGCAATTGATAAAAAATACATTACAATTGCAGGTGGCTTAATTAAGCGTACTGGCCAATACGACGCAAAAATACGTTTCCACAGAGACGTTGTGTCTAACTTGTCTTTTGAAGTAGTTGCTGAAAAAAAATAATAGTTAATTTTTTGTTAACTAATTGATAGTAATTGTTAATATTTAAAACCACTTTTTAATTAAAGTGGTTTTTTTTATGCATAATTTTAAAGAATAACCAATAATTACAGAAAATGAAAATATTAAAAAATTTAATTTACGGTCTTTTTTTCTTTGCATTTAGTGTGGTAAACGCTCAGGTAACGACCTCAAGTATCAAAGGAATGGTTGCCGATGAGTCAGGAGCATCCTTTTCAGGTGCGAACATTATCGCGGTGCACACGCCTTCTGGAACTAAATCAGGGGCAATCACAAATTTTGACGGACGATACAATCTACTTAACTTACGAGTAGGTGGTCCATACTCAATAACGGTGTCTTATGTAGGCTATAGTACACTAAGTTTTGATAATGTTTACCTTGATTTAGGAAAGGCATTTAATTTAGATGTGACTCTGACCGAAGACAGTCAGCAGTTAGATGCGGTTGTATTAACAACTGGAGGTGCTAAAAACACTTTTGGGAGTGACCGTACCGGCGCAGAAACCAATATTGGTAGGAGAGAGCTCACACGCTTGCCTACAATTTCAAGATCAGCTTCCGATTTTACTAGATTAGAACCTTCGTCTAGTAATGGTTCTTTTGGAGGTAGAAACGATCAATTTAATAATTACTCTTTGGATGGTGCAATTTTCAACAATCCCTTTGGACTAGATGCTGCTACACCAGGAGGACAAACAGATGCACAACCTGTTTCATTAGACGCTTTAGAACAGATTCAAGTTTCGACAGCTCCTTATGATGTAAGGCAATCTGGATTTACAGGAGCCTTGATCAATGCCGTAACTAAAAGTGGAACGAATAATTTTCATGGTACAGTTTACGGATTTTATCGAAATGAAAGCCTAACAGGAAGTGAAGTTAAAGGTGATGAAGTTTCTGTTGCAGACTTGAAACAATTACAATTTGGTGCCAGCTTAGGTGGTGCAATTGTTAAAAATAAATTATTTTTCTTTGCTAATTTTGAAAAAGATGACCGAGAAGATTTAGGACAAAATTGGCTGCCCAATAACGGTTCTGGCCTTATAAACGAATCTAGAGTACTTGAGTCTGATTTAATAGAAGTTCGAGATGCTTTATTGGCTGTTGGTTATGATCCTGGTGCTTACGAGGGTTTTACTCACAAAACGGAATCTACGAAAGGGATTTTTAAATTAGATTGGAATATTAATGATAACAATCGTTTAGCATTAATTTATAATTTTTTAGATGCTTCAAAAGAAAAACCTGCACATCCAACAGCACTTGGATTTAGAGGTCCCAGTGCATCAACACTTCAATTTGAAAATGCAGGTTATCAAATAAATAATAAATTACAATCTTTCCAAATGGAATTAAATTCTGACTTTGAAGGAAATGCATCTAATAAATTTCAAGTTGGATATACTCATTTTAATGATTTTAGAAATCCAAAATCAACACCTGCTCCTTCACTAACAATTACAAAAGACGGTTCTAATTACATAATTGCTGGACACGAACCTTTTTCTATCAATAACGATTTACAGCAGAAGGTTTTTCAATTTTCAGACAATATTAGTTTTGTAAAAGGAAAGCATACCACTACCGTTGGAATTTCTTTTGAAAAGTTCCAATTTGACAATTCTTTCAATCTTGGCGTATACGGTGCTCAAGGTGTTTTCTTTCCAACCACCACTATGGAAGGTTTTGGAGAATTTGCATCTTCAGGAGCACTTCAAGCAGCGTTTGATGCAGCTATTGCAGCAGATGCAGCTATCAACTCAAATGGGACTGGAAATCCTGGTGGCTGGGCTTTAGCAGAGACCAATGTAGGTCAGATGGCTTTTTATGCTCAAGATGAATGGGATGTTTCAAACAACTTTAAGTTGACATTAGGAGTGCGTTTTGATAAACCGCTATATTTTGATACTGCAACAAAAGCACAAAATGTAATTGATAACGCATGTTGTAATGTGCCAAACATTCCATACGTTAATCCTAATACTGGAGAAACCGTATTAATAGACAATACTCAAATGCCTACAAATCAGGTTTTAATTTCTCCAAGAGTTGGTTTTAATTACAACCATAAAGGAGAAGATAAATTACAACTTCGTGGAGGATCAGGTGTTTTTACTGGACGACTTCCATTTGTTTGGATAGGGAATCAAGTTGCAAACCCTGAAATATTTTTCTTAAACGCAGTAGATCCAGATTTTAAATTCCCACAAGTTTGGAGAACAAATATTGGGGGTGATTACAAATTTGACGGAGGTCTTATTTTAACTGGTGATCTTGCTTACACTAAGGATATCAACGCAGCTCACGTTCAAAACTGGGGTTTATTACCACCATCAGGAACTTTAAATGGAGTTGATAATAGACCTATTTATACCTCAGGTGATTTAATTAATAACGCCTACGTAATCACAAATTCTGATAAAGGTCGAACTTGGAATGCTACATTAAAAGCTCAAAAGACCTTTGGTGATGGATACTATGTAATGATGGCTTATAATTATCTGAATTCACAAGATGTGAATTCCATTGAAGCGGAAATAACAGGTGATGCATTTGCATTTAACGCAGCGCTTGGTAATGTTAACGATGATGTGCTTGCTAATTCTAAATATGGAGATCAACACAGAATTATTGGTGTAGGTAGTAAAAAATGGAACTATGCAAATGACAAATGGGCTACAACAGTTTCTGCCTTTTTTGAATATGCAAAAGGAGGACGTTTTAATTACACCTATGGGGGCGATATTAATGGAGATGGCTCAAATTTAAATGACCTTCTCTATATTCCAACTTCGTCAGAAATAGGGGAAATGCAATTTTCTGAACCCGGACAAGGAGCTGCATTTGACGCCTATATTGCACAGGATGACTATTTAAATGGAAGAAGAGGTCAATATGCAGAACGCTATGGAGCAATTTCTCCATGGAGAGGTCGATTGGATCTAAAAATTCTTCAAGACTATAACATAAAAATTAATGAAAATAGAACCAATACGCTACAGTTTAGTATAGACATTCTTAATGTTGGAAACATGATCAATTCTGACTGGGGAGTTATGCAACAACCAAATAACGTTCAGCCTATTGGTGTTACTGTCGATCCAGGAACGAGTACGCCTACCTATACTTTTAATCCTGATTTAAAAGAAACGTTTGGCTATGATACGAGTTTAGCTTCAAGATGGCAAGCTCAATTTGGATTGCGCTACATTTTTTAGGATTATTAGTAATAATATCATTAATTTTACGCCCCTTAAACGGGGCGTTTTTTTATGGCAAAATATAGCAGACTTACCAAAGAGCAATTTGAAGAATTGCATGAAGAATTTATTAATTTTTTAGCAACACAATCGATCACAGGTAAAGAGTGGGACGAAATTAAAAGGGTGAAGCCCGAAGTTGCCGAAGAAGAATTGGATGTTTTTAGTGATTTAATTTGGGAAGGAGTGTTGAACAATGCTTCCTATCTTGAAAATATTTCTGCTATGCAATTATTTCTTTTTAAAGTTGAAGCGGCTCACATGAAATTGATAGTAGTAAAAACTACTAATGAGAATATAGATTTCAGAACTCCTGAGGGTTTTAAATGGCTCCAGAAAAACTTTGCTTTTGAAGAAGTTGAGTTTTTTACGGCAAATAAAGATTTTACCACAGACAAAAAAGGGGATATTTTTTCTTTAATAGAGCAAGGCGCTATTATTACTAAAGGCGATTTGTTTATGTTTTTTGACAAAATGGTAAACTGAAGTTTTTGATTTAATTTTTAGTTAAAATAATTTTGATAACCCTATAGATGCCTGTGGTATTTCAGTTGAAAAAACAAAAGTTGACACTTCTAAATTTCAATCTTCTTGTTGCAATCCAAGTTCTGGTTGTTGTTTGCCTTTACAGGTTTTAACAGCCATTCATATAATTTTTCTTTAGCTATCTCAATCCATCGAGGTCGTATTTCGACATAAAATTCCAAATCAATTCAGCGGTATTTTGACCCTGGTAGGTTTCGTTAAACCATTCGTGTTCCCCTCCAATATATTTGTAATGTTCTACGGAAACTGAATTTTCACCTTGACCATAAATATAATGTTCGATAGATATTCCACCACTATTCTCTGAATTTACCGTAGGAATGGTCGTAGTGTTATTAAAATTAATCCAGTAATCCAACGTACTTTGTACAGAATTCCAATCAGTACTCCCATTATAGGAAACAACATCATCAGAGGTTCCATGAAGATGTACTACTGGCATAGGATGATTGGTAGATCCTGTACAGTTTAACATTGTTCCGGAAACAGATGCCACCGCAGCAATTAAATCACTTTTATAATTCGCAAGACCGTATGCCATCATACCTCCGTTAGAGTATCCCCCTGCGTAAACTCGATCCAAATCTATATAGTATTCTGAGGATATCTGATTGATCATAGCTTCAACAAATCCAAAATCATCAGCTTCACTTTTGTTATCCGGTCCGTTTGGGCAGGGATTCCAATGGGAAGAACCTTCTAGACAACTACCTTGGGGATAGACTAAAATAAACGTATTAGTTTCTGCCACCGAACGCAGGTCTGCATACTCTATAAATTCTTCTACACTGCCTCCAAAACCATGAAAGTTAAATAAGATTGGCACTGCAGTAGTACCATCATAAGAATCGGGTACATACAAAAAATATTCTCTATCAATACCGTCGTGGATTATACTTTCTGTATTCGAATTTGAATAACAAAGGGTATCAGTTTTATTATTGTCTTTACTACAAGCAAGAACAATAAAAACATAACATAAAATAATTATTTTTTTCATCATACTATTATTGAAACAATAACTGATTTGATGGTTTAATTATTGCAAAGAGTATAAAAAAATAAAATATCAACTAACTATTCATAACGTAAGCTTTCAATAGGGTCTAGTTTTGAGGCTTTCATTGCGGGATAAAAACCTGCAATAATGGCTACGATAAAAGTGATAATTGTTGCCCATAACATAGGAATCCAGGGTAACGAAAATTCGGATTCAAAAAAAGAAGAAAAAATCATTCCAGTACCAATTCCAAGTAAAATACCTAAAACGCTACCAATTTGTCCAATAACGATCGTCTCAATAAAAAATTGAGTCGAAATCGTTGAGTTTTTTGCTCCCAAAGCTTTTCGAACTCCAATTTCACGAGTTCGCTCTGTTACCGAAACCAACATGATATTCATCAGAGCTATCGAGGAACCTAAAATGGTGATTATACTTATAATCCATGCTGCTATTTCAAGGTATCCAGTGATACTAGTAATTCGGTTTATGAGGTCGTCACTTCGCTCCATTCCAAAATCATTTTTTTCAATAGGATTTAAACCTCGAATATTTCTAAAAGTGACAACCGCCTCGTCTTGAGCAGCGTTTAGCATCTCTGTGTTTTTGACCATGATACTAATGGTATAGTTGATATTGGGTGCTGTAAAAATTCCTCTAGCAACTTGTATAGGAATTAAAACCCGTAGATCTTGATTGTTTCCAAAAGTAGATCCTTTAGATTCTAGAACTCCAATAACTTTAAACTTCACCCCTCGAATACTAATTTTTTTTCCAATAGGATTGTCGTTTACAAATAAACTTTTTAAAAAATCAGAGCCCACAATACATACATTGTTGTTGTTTTGGATATCAAAAACATTAAAGTTTCTACCGGATTCAATTTCGGTCCCAGTATTTTCAAGATAATATTCATTAATTCCCAATACTTGAACTTCAGGATCGGTTTTGTTGCTTTCAAACTTTACTTCAGCTCCGCTAGTTCCCCTGAATGAAATGGATGTTTGTGTAGTAGGAAACTCATAAATATCGATAAATTCCCGAATGTTTTGATAACTGATAATTGGATTTACTTTTTCACGTTCACCACCTCGACGTTGCACGTTAAAATTATAACGTTGTATATTAAAAGTGTTAGAACCCATGGTAGCGAAATTACCAGAAATTGAATTTTCCATAGCCTCTACAGAGCTTAAAATGCCTACCAAAGCCCATATTCCAATACCAATAATAACCACGGTTAAAATGGTTCTCAATAGTTGTGTTTTTATTGAATTGATAGCTATTAGTACATTAACTCGAAAAAGGGAAAACATAAAATATAGATTGGTTTAACCGTTAGACTAAATTTGATGTATAAAGTTACCATTATTTTAAATTATCTAATAAATTAAATTTGAAATTAAGATATTTGCATAACTTAGTATCATATTTTAAATTAAATAAACTTGGCACAAAAACCATCCATACCAAAAGGAACGAGAGATTTTTCTTCACTCGAAGTATCGAAACGAAACTATATCATGGACATCATGCGAACGAGTTTTAAAAATTATGGTTACCAGCCCATTGAAACGCCTTCTTTTGAAAAAAGCGAAACTTTAATGGGTAAATATGGTGAGGAAGGAGACCGGTTGATATTTAAAATTTTAAATAGTGGTGATTTTTTAAAAAAAACCGATGCAGCGTTTTTAAACGAAAAAAATAGCTTAAAAGTAACTTCTAGTATTTCAGAGAAAGCACTGAAATATGATCTTACAGTACCCTTTGCTAGATATGTTGTGCAACATCAAAACGATTTAACGTTTCCTTTTAAGCGTTCTCAAATACAACCTGTGTGGAGAGCAGATCGTCCTCAAAAAGGAAGATTTAGAGAGTTTTATCAATGTGATGCTGATGTAGTTGGTTCTAAATCGTTGTGGCAGGAGGTAGAATTGATCCAATTGTATGATGATGTTTTTAATCAATTAAATTTGGAGGGAGTTGTTATAAAATTAAACAACCGTAAAGTTTTAAGCGGCATTGCTGAAGTTATTGGCGCTGAAGATAAATTAATAGATTTTACGATTGCTTTAGATAAACTCGACAAAATTGGAGAGGAAGGAGTAAAGACAGAAATGTTGCGTAAAGGAATCACGGAAGAAGCTCTAGAAAAATTAGAGCCTTTACTTAGTTTAAAAGGAACCCCAGTCGAACAGTTAGTAGCTTTAAAAGAAATTTTATCAACTTCAGTTACAGGTCTAAAAGGTATTGAAGAATTAGAATTTATCTACGAGGCTTTTCAAACCCTTAATTTAAAAACAGCTAATCTCGAGTTTGATGTTACACTTGCAAGAGGTCTAAATTATTATACCGGTGCAATTGTTGAAGTAAGCCCCCCAAAAGAGGTCCAACTAGGAAGTATTGGTGGTGGTGGCCGCTATGACGATTTAACTGGTATTTTTGGATTAAAAGATATGAGCGGTGTAGGAATTTCATTTGGATTAGATCGAATTTATTTAGTTTTGGAAGAACTTAACCTATTTCCGCCTGCGGTATTGGCCAATACAAAGGTTTTATTTATCAATTTTGGCGATAAGGAATCTCTGTATGC
>JAAEPP010000204.1 GCA_024232495.1 Flavobacteriaceae bacterium | reverse complement strand
TTTAGGACTTCCCTATGTTTACTTTTCCTAAAGATAGAACTTCTTTTTAGATAAAAATACAGTAATGAGGTTTAAATGGGTAACCCTATTATTAAATACGGCGTTTCCCAGAAAACAAGTGCCAAATGGAAAAACAGAACTGTTTTTGAAGACATAACCTCCCGTTCTAATACAATTAAATACGCTTTAACCCGCATTATTCATCGGAATACTATTTTGATCAATCCTTCAATACTATATTTTGCAAATATGTATTGCTTCATATTTTACGATTTATAAGTTATTTTTGAGGGATATTTCAAAGTAATGTGTCTAATAAATCTACAAATCAGACGATTTTTCACATCACGACATAGGTGTCCCAAGGTTTTAAAATTCACACTTTAAAACCGTTATAGAGTTATGATCTCTCGAAACAAATGTTGATTAACAAATGCCTTTGATAATTGATAATAAACTCGTCTTTTAGTAATTTTTATGGTTGCACCAATTTTCAATAACTGTGTTCTTATGGTGCTTATTTGCCATTTTTGCGCTTTTAAGAATGTTGTTTTTTTTATACTTTTTTTGAGTAATAAAAACATTTCGTAGGCTAAACTACTTAGAAACAGCCTGAAAAAATTAGCTAAAAACCCATGATTTGACAGTCTATCTGAAAAACACATGTTTTTTACTTCCTTAATTCTATTTTCGCTTGCTTCTCCGCGTTTTACATAAAAATCAAAGTAGATTTCACGCGCTTCTTGCTCTTTTATATTACTGATAAAATGACGAACATTTAATCCTTTTCCAGTACTTTCAATTTTTGTGTAGGCTTTTTGTGGGGTATGCCATGATTTTGCTTTATAGCTAAACGAGATGAAATGTTGATGTTTTATATGCCTATCTACATAGAGATGCTTAACAGCTTTTTCACAACGTTCAACTTTTCTTTTTAACACAGCATTACTAGCTTGTCCTGTAGCAAAGAGTAAATCGTAATCTGCTACTAATTTATAAAATGGAGCGCAACTAAATCCGCTATCTGTACGAATGATAATTTTTAAATCAGGATAAGTTGCTCTTATTTTACGAACAATTCTTCTTAATATTCCTACATACCATCGGTTCGAATGACTATTACCAGGGCGTAAAACAGGCAATATTATTTGCCCTGTTTCCCCGTCATGAAAGAACAATTCATTAAGCATAAATTTACCATAATAACCATTGAACATTGATAATTGCTGCGAACCATAGGTGCTATCGTCGGTAGCGTCAACATCAATAATTACTTTCTCACGACCTTTTAAACTCAAAACATAACGATCAATCCATGCATAAGATAGTTTGAAAATGGATTCTTTATCAAAACTATTTTCGAAGCGAGAGATCGTGGGCTGAGAAGCTAAATCACCTTGAAGGATATCTTTAAATAAAGGGTCTTTTTGTAAATGAGTTACGTCGTTGGCATCTTCATAGCCTAGCATTAGCATAAATACGCGTTGCTTGAGTTGATGTGCTCTACTATAAGTAATATATTTTGGATTCCGATTGTCTGGTAATAAAGCAGCAAAATGTGATAATAGATTATGATCTCGTTCTAATTTCTCAAGAAGAATCAAAGAACCATCTGAACTTATTTCTGTAGCTGAAAAATCAACCGAAACGCATTGATTACCTCGATAAAATAATGTATTTTTAGTTCTCAAATCTGGGTGTGTTTAAAAAGTGAAATATTTATTATTAGAAACTTAAATATAGCGCTTTATACTCAGACTTCTTTTGTTTTAATGAATTTTTCGGGTTAAAGACCAATCTAAAAACTTAATTCTAATTTCATTAGGTTTTGGCGTATTTGCTAATTGAATTACCCAACTTGTTGCTAAAACTAAGAACACCGACACCAAAGAAGTTTTTGCTACAATCCGAATCATGTGATTTACAAAATCATTATCTAAACCAATAAACACATCGTACAATTGCGATAAGAATAATAAGAATATTGCAATTACAGATATAATAGCCACCAATTTTAAATCTCTGTGCATAAAAGTTCT
>JAAEPP010000203.1 GCA_024232495.1 Flavobacteriaceae bacterium | reverse complement strand
CCTCATTATATACCAATTCACAATACAATGAGATATCAATTTTTTTTTATTTATAGGTCCAACAAGATCAGTAAATGGGATCGTGCCAAAAAAAATTCAACAAGAGTCTCAGAACATATCCTAATTGAATTGTTTTTGCTACTTTTATACTAAATACTTCTCTTCAGTGACTAGATAGATGATATAATGCCACTTAGCACATATATCTTGAAAATTTCCTTGATTTTTCTGTCCGTAACGCTTTTTTTGTTCAACGCTTATTTCACGCTAATTTGAATTTTCTTAAATGAAGTGTCAAATTTTGGCTAATTATTAAGCATGAAAAGGGACACTATAAAGGGTTAATTTCATATACGAGTTCATCTTCTATCAATTTCACAATAGAAAATGGTTTTGTTATTTCTGGCCTCGGAGAACCATGGTACGGACTTTTCATAACCCATAAAAAAATAAGTTTTTTTTAGGTTTTTCTTTCTTTTGTACCTTATCATATCTATATAAATTATTTATCTATAGGTATAAACAATGGATGATATGTTCCTATCATATATTATAGCCCTACCATAGAAATTTCCATTCTCTATGCATCATGTAGGATAAGAGAACGGAGATATCTATATCTAAACAGATTAGCTCATAGTAGATTTGGATAGTTTTAATCTACTAGAAGCACTATTTTTGCCTCGGGGGCCCAGAAAACTCTCAATAGGGGGAGGGGGAAGGGGAACCAACAGAGAACAAAAAAAATACATGTAGGTAATTTTTCGTCCATCTTATCAATTTAATTAATTTAAATCTATAAAATTCTTTCGAGGTACTCGTTTTTGCCTTGGGGCTCAGAAAACCCTCCAGAGGGGGGAAGGCACTTTTTGAATACTTATGAGATATTATGTGAATTGTGTGATTATGTGATATTTCATGGACAATCCCCTTAATGAATAAAATAATCTGAAAATGGGTTCTCGT
>JAAEPP010000202.1 GCA_024232495.1 Flavobacteriaceae bacterium | reverse complement strand
CGTGTTTTGAAGTTATCAGTCCCATCTACAATAATATCATACTCTTTAAAAAAAGAGATGGCATTTTTATGGTTTAATTTTTTAGGGTATGCGTGAATAGAAATAGAAGTATTTAAATCTTCAAGACGTTTTTTTGCAGCGATTGCTTTGTTAATTCCTAACGAAGAAGCTCCAAACAATACTTGTCTTTGTAAGTTAGATTCTGATACAATATCAAAATCTATAATTCCTAGTGTTCCAATTCCTGCAGCAGCAAGGTACTGCAGCACCGGACAGCCTAAACCACCTGCTCCAACAACTAAAACCTTTGCCATGTTGATTTTATGTTGACCTTCTAAACCAATTTCTGAAAGGATGATATGTCTGTTGTATCTGTTCATTTTTAACCTCCTGCAAACGGCGGTAATAGTGCTATTTCTGATGAAGTAACTTTGGTTTTGTCGGTATTCAACTCGTTATGTTGAGCTACTTTAAATTTTTTATTTTTAAGAACTTTGTGTTTTTGAAACAATACTTCTTTTAGATCGGAAATTGTAGTGCCAGAAAAATTAATTTTTTCACTACTACATCCAGTAACTTCAGCTAATAATCCAAAATATTTTATAGTGATCATCATAAATTAATGTTTAATAATTCTAAATCTTCTGGAGTGTTTATATTTGCTGTAACCTGTTCCAGACTTCCATCAATGATTACGGTTTTTACGTTACATTTTTTTAAAGCTTTTTGTACTTTTTTTTGATTTTGGTGCAATTCTTCCATAAAAATTACCTCACAACTTTTTTTATATAGGGCAATTAAGGGCATATTTTTTCCTTGACTTTGTAATTGTATAACCTCCGAGGCATCGTTTTTTTGATCAATTAATTTTTGTAAAACGATCGTCTTAACTAATGGTATATCGCAACTAACAATTAAAT
>JAAEPP010000201.1 GCA_024232495.1 Flavobacteriaceae bacterium | reverse complement strand
TCTTTTGAACATGCAAATGATAAAAGTAATACGAAAGTAAATGCTAATTTTTTCATAATTTTTATAAAGTTTTTAAATGAATGGCAAAACTAAAATCAAATTAATTATTTTAAAAAAAAACCTAGTGCGCTTAGGCTGAAACAGACTTTTTCAACTTTGATTGGTATTGTTTTGGAGTCATTCCCTCAATAGATTTGAAGGAAGTGTAAAATGTAGATTTAGATGAAAAACCAACTTCTTGAGCTAGACCAAATAAAGTGAATTTTTGATGCTCAACTTCTATTAAATGTTTTTTAAATTCCTCTATTCGCAATTGGTTGATGAAATGATAAAAGGTAGTATCTGTATTATCATTAATTAAAATAGAAATAACCCGTTTTTTCATTTTCAATGCAATCGATAAATCATAAAGTGTGAGGTTTTTTTTAGCGTATAATCTTTCTATTATGATTGTTTGTTTTAATTGTTCAAAATCATTCTTTGATTGTTTTTTTGATTGAATAAACATATTTTTATTAAAATTATCTATAAAATAATTTGAACTAATACCACTAAAAATTTCAAATTGATAAAACCCATTTAAACCTATAAGATAAACTAGTGAAAAAGGTATAAGTGAATAAATAATAGAAAACAGTATTTCCAAATCATCAGCTCTTTTGGTAGGGATAAGGGCTTCGATGAACTCAAAAAAATGAAAAGAGAAAACGATTAATAAAATTAATTTTAGCCATGATAGCGTTTTAAATTCAATATTAGAATAAAACTCTTTAGCATGGCTATTATGTACATGTAAAATTTTAAAAAAATATACTATTAGAAACAGTGTAAATAGATAAAAAATTTGATGGAAATGAACAGGAATCAATATTTGATTTAGATTTTTAAAATAAGTTGTTAAATTTATTAAAACCCCAGGAACGAATAACAAGTACCACCAATAATTTAAGATTCTTCCTATAGTTTTATTTAAATAAAAAAATAGAAAAACAAGTAGGAATAATGACACATCGAATTGAAATATTTCTCGCTCATAAATATCATATACAATTCCTTTAAAGGTTATATAACCTATGCAAAAAAGAAATAAACTCAAGTAAAAATTTCCGCTGTTATTTTTAATCTTTGAAGAAAAAAATAGGATTCCAAACATAATGGAAGATCCAAAAGTTACAAGGTCAATTATTGTAGATAATTCAATCATAAATAAATTGCTAAACATTTAACTAAATTAAATATAAATCGAAATAAAGTGTTGATTTATTGCCTCTTAAATAAAGAAAAAAGTTCGATAGCATTAAACGAACGTTTTTTATGAAGTTAATTTGTTCAATAAAGATAAAACCCATGACAATATCGAACCTTAAATCTCAACCCCATATTTAGATTAATTCATTCCTTTAAAGGAAATAAGAATGATTCGAATAAAAAACGGACTAGTAATAATACTAGTCCGTCTTGTGTAGTAGCGGGAACTGGACTCGAACCAGTGACCTTCGGGTTATGAGCCCGACGAGCTACCTACTGCTCTATCCCGCGATGTGGACTGCAAATATACAATCAATTTGTAAGTAGACAAGGCTTTCATAAAATATTTTTATCTTTATGTTCGTGAATTTTTTATTGATTCAACATTAACCACTAACAATATGCATAAGAAGAAACGTAGGGTATTAATTACCCTTGGGGTCATCGTTATAATTTTGATAACGCTCAGTATTTACGGCAATAGCATTGCTGAAAACAAGATCAATACCCTTTTAAAAGAAAAATTACCAGCTCATATAGAATTGAGCTACAAAAATATATCGGTCAATATTTTGACGGGAAAGATTTCATTTAATAATCCATCCCTACGTATTAAAACAAAAGATACTGTTTATTTACAAACCCAATTAGAAATGGATTCGTTTATGGCTACAGGCCTAAGCTATTGGGATTACTTGGTAAGTAAAAAAATTAATGTTGGACAAATTAGCTTCAAAGGATTAAAAGCTATACAATATAAAAATAGGTCCTCAAAAGTAAAAGATACTACCTCTAAAGAGAACAAACCGCTACCACCGATTGAAATAGGTAAAATCAACCTTGAAAAAACATACATCACCATATATGATGGCGCAAAGGACTCTACATTGCTATCGTTACAAAACGCTAATTTAACGCTCAGAAAATTAGAACTAAACGACGCTTTAAAATCAAATTTAATTCCATTTAATTACGAGTCGATAGCACTGGAAACAGACAGTGTTTTTTACAGAGCTGGAGATTTTGAAAATGTAAAACTAAGACATCTTTTATTGGAAAACCAGACACTAACGGTCGAGGATTTACAATACAAAACCAAGTTCAGTAAAAAAGGATATGCTAGGAAATTATCGATCGAAAGAGATTACTACGATGTAAAAGTGGCAGCGCTTAAAGTCCATGAAATAGCATTTGGAAAAAACGAGAATGATTCTGTATTTTTTAATACCAATTTAATAACTATCGACCAGGTAAACGCAGCTTTTTATCGTGATAAACTTATTGCAGACGACTTAAAGGTTAAAAAATTATACAGCAAAAGTATTCGGGAATTACCTTTAAAATTATCTGTAGACTCCATATCAATTACAAACAGTAATGTTGAATATTCTGAAAAAGCACATCTTGAAAATCCAGCAGGCGTACTCACTATTAGCAATATAAACGCAGGAATCACAAATATGAGTAATACCTATTTACCTCCTATAAAAACAGTAATTACTGTAGAGGGAGTTTTTATGAAAAATACTCCCATCACAGCAGAATGGTCTTTTGACGTAACCAACAAAAGTGATGTCTTTAAATTTAAAGGACATGCTGGTGCCTTAAAACTTTCGGATATGAATAGTTTTCTGAGTCCGTTGGTCAATATTGAACTTAAGGGTTTGGTCAAAGAAACCTTTTTTGTAATTAATGGTAATTTTAAAGAATCTGAAATCAATCTAACTCAAAACTATGAAGAAATTGATTTGATCATTTTAAATAAAGAGAAAACTGAAAATAAATTTTTATCGAATGTGGCCAATATTTTTATAAATGATAAAAGCAAGGATGAGAAATCAGAATTTCATAAGGTAACCGCCAAAGCTACCCGAGATACCACAAAATCATTTTTTAATTATTTAGCTAAAAATTTAAAAAATGGACTTTTAATTATGTTCACCTCAAAAAAAGATAAAGAAAAAAAGAAAAAAAATAATTAGTGGATAGCGTCTATTTGTTCGGTGATAACTTCCCAATTTTCCATTAACTTTTCCAGTTCTTTTTTCTTTGAATGGTATTGGTCAAAAAAGTTAGGCTTGCTAATAGTTTCATCGTAATTAATAGACAATTCAAAATCGATCTCTTTAATAACTTTCTCTAATTTAGTGATGGAAGCCTCTGTTTTGCTTAATTTATTGTGAAGAGACTTTAATTTCTTTTGATTTTGATAGCTTTCTTTACTAGAAGATTTATGTTCTTTACTTTTTGCATTGGTTATGGTTCTCATTTCCGCCTCTCTTAGATTTTGAATATTTCTCTGTTCTAGAAAATAATCAATATCGCCCAAATATTCTTTGATATCTTGATCTTTGAATTCGTAGATTTTAGTGGTTAACCCTTGAAGAAAATCTCGATCATGAGAAACTACCAGCAAGGTTCCTTCAAATTTGATCAGCGCATCTTTCAAGACATTTTTTGATTTGATATCTAAATGGTTGGTAGGTTCGTCCATTACCAAAACATTAAATGGCTGTAACAATAATTTTGCTAATGCGAGTCGGTTTCGCTCTCCCCCAGATAAAACACGTACATATTTATCGACCTCGTCTCCCCTAAATAAAAACGCTCCTAAAATATCTCTAACTTTAGCTCTATTTTTTTCATTTGCAGCGTCAATCATAGTATCTAGGACGGTTTTAGATCCGTCTAGATAATCGGCTTGATTTTGAGCAAAATAGCCGATTTCTACATTGTGCCCCAACTTTAAAGCTCCAGTAAAAGGAATCTCACCAACAATACACTTAGCCAAGGTTGATTTTCCCTGTCCATTTTGACCTACAAATGCAATTTTGCTGTTTCTTTCAAGCAATAAGCTTATCTTATCAAGTACTTGTTTATCATCGTAATTTTTAGAAACATCTTCCGCCTCTATAACTACTTTACCCGGGTTTACAGAGATTGGAAAATTTAAAGTCATGACACTATGATCATCTTCATCAACTTCGATTCGGTCAATCTTATCTAGTTTCTTTATTAAAGACTGGGCCATTGTAGCTTTTGAAGCCTTGGCTCTAAATTTTTCTATTAATTTTTCGGTTTGCTCTATCTGTTTTTGCTGATTTTTTTGAGTCGCTAATTGCTGTTCTCTAAGCTCTTTACGCAAAACTAGGTATTGTGTATAGGGCTTATTGAAATCGTAAATTCTACCCAATGATATTTCGATGGTTCGGTTGGTAATGGTATCTAAAAACATTTTATCGTGAGAAACAATTACGATGGCACCCGTATAGTTTTTCAGGAACTCTTCTAGCCATAAAATAGATTCTATATCCAGATGGTTGGTAGGCTCATCTAACAAAAGAATATCATTATTTTGCAATAATAATTTTGCCAACTCAATTCGCATTCTCCAACCTCCTGAAAAGGTATCGGTTGACATATTAAAATCAGCTCTCTGAAAACCTAATCCTTGCAAGACTCTTTCTGTTTCTCCCTGATAATTGTAGCCTCCATGTATTTCGTACTGGTGCTGTACTTCGTTTAAATCGACCATTAACTGATGATAGCCCTCGCTTTCGTAATCGGTCCGTTCAATTAGCTTTTGATTAATCGCCTCTAACTGATGTTCTAGCTTTTTAATTTCTTTAAATGCTTCGTAGGATTCTTCCAGAACTGTTCTCCCTTTTACAAAGTCGATGTCTTGTTTTAAAAAGCCTATCGAAACTTTTTTATCGGAAGCAATTTGCCCGCCATCATATTCTTGTTCTCCTGATAATATTTTTAATAAAGTAGATTTTCCTGCTCCATTTTTTCCCACCAAACCTACTCGATCACCAGCTCTTAGTTGAAATGTAATCCCAGAAAACAAGTCATCGCCTTGAAACGAAACAGTCAGATTGTGAATATTGAGCATTTAATTTATTTTTTTTGCAAAGATGCTTATTTTTTTTTCAATAAAACGAATAGTTACCAATTGTAAATCCTTCTAATATTAATTTCTTTAGGAATTTCAATACTATTTTCTGTATAGTTAAATAGTACTTTGGCTAAGGAGGGGGCAGCAGTAATACCTCGGGTTCCAAGACCATTAAAAAAAAACAGTTGCTGATTGTCTGTCAAGGAACCTAAAAAAGGCCTTCTATCCTTAGTAGTAGGTCGTATGCCTGCAACTTGATCGACCACTTCAAAATCGCAAGTGATAATTTCTTTTAATTTTAAAACTAGCTCGTCGCGGGCTTGGGTTGTAACTTGAACTGTAACATCATCTCGGTCGTAGGTAGCTCCAATTTTATAAAAATCATTGCCCAAAGGAATAATAAATAAGGATGATTTTAACATGGAGTCTAACTTTAAATCGTTCGATTTTATAGTAAGATATTCCCCTTTATTAGGAATTAATATAGCGGCTTTGCTATGTTGCGCTACTTTTGGAAAAAAAGGGTTTTTGTTTACCGAAGATCCCTCACAGAAAACAATGTTTTTTGAAACTACATTGTTGTAAATCACTTGTTGATTTTGAAAAGTTAACAATGAATAATCAAATGTGTTATTTTGATACTTGTTCTCAAGCTGTAAATATTTTTTATATTTTTCGATAAGGGCAATGGTATCAATTTTACCCGTAGAGTTGACTTTTCCTAAACCAAAGGGAGCATTAATATGCACATAATTATTTGGGATTATTTTCGGCTCTAAAAACTCTTCCAATTCTTTTTTATCACTAGCGACCATCCAATTATTTTGTTCTGCAATACTCTTAAAAATGCGAAATATGGAGATTTCTTTAATTAATTTATGATTTATTTTTTTGGAAAGTTGTTTGTAAAAAAGAATGGATGAACTTACATGAAGTTTTGCATTCCAAACAGGAGTAAATCGTTTTAAAACTACTGGATTGATAACTCCAGCAGCTACTTTAGTTGAAGTAACTTTATTATTATCGAAAGCGATAAAGGACTTATGGTTGTTTTCTAATTCTTCACAAAAAGAAATTCCAGCAATACCAAGTCCTACAACTATATAATCTACCTCTTTCATACAACAAATATAAGAGGTTCTAATTAAAAAAAGCCTTAAAACAAGGTCTTAAGGCTTTGGTATTTTCATAAAATTACTTAGCTAGTAATTCCACATATCTATTTCGATATTTCTAATAACTTCTTTTATTCTATCAGACTCTAACAATTGCATAAGTGCATTATCATTAATATAGTCATTTATGGTTCTGTCACCCAAATCGTTGTCCTCTCTATAAATTATTGAATTAAATCTTCTAGAATTTAATAAATGGTCGTAAGAGATTGGTCTGGAAGTATTTTTCCTGTTAAAAGCGTTTGCTTTGTGAAGAACTTCTCTCGTTGAAGGATACCATACCCAAAACAGTTCTACTTTAGTGTCTGAGGCGTCATCAGGAAAAGCTTTCGAACGAGCCTCATTTGCTACAGGTGCAATTCCTAGTAATCTATACTTAAGTTCACCCGATCGTTTGTCTAAAAACCAGTAGCCTCGGATTCTCCACTCTTCAATATCTGCCGCATCTAAAGTAAACTTACGAATATATTGTGGGTCAATAGCTTCACCAGCATTAAACTGTGAGATACCTAAATCTGTAGTATCTGAATAGACCAAAGAAGCCTCAATATCGTTTAAAGTACGTTTTTCAGTAAAATAAGAATCTGCATATACCTGCTCAATATTCTTATTTTTAATGTTCTTAATTAGCACATCATAAAGCGATCTTCTTTCAACACCGATATTATTAGTATCTATCGGGTAGTACAACGGGAAATTTATTCTTTCGTCCAAATCTATAATTTCCCAAGTAGTTTTTGACCATAATACATCACGGTTATCAATAAAACCGTAAGGCAACGGCTGATCATTATCGTACGCTAATTGATCTTCCGTTTTAAGGCCGATTTCCTCCGGGGTTTTAGCATTAAGAATATTTAATTGTGCAGTAGCACGATTAGATACCATTAATAAACAAAAAACACTTAAAATTATACTTTTTACATTCATAAATAGAATTTTTATTCTAGTTTGCTAGTTCAACAAAAACAGGTGTAATTCTTGGTAATTTATAACTTGAATTTCCTGATATTTTTGCGATAATATCAAATATTTGAACTGTTTCTCCTCTTTTTGCTCTTTTTAGAGCGCTCTTAGCTTGAGCGTTTAATTTATTCCCTGAAACTTTTACCGTTGGTTGTCCAGCAACTTTAAAACTAAATGCCGTTACTTTAAGGTTTAAATCGAAATCAAAATCTAACAACATAGCTCCTACACTTGAAATTTCAAGCCCTTGGCGGTTCATTCGAACGGGTCCACCATTTCCATCCTCTCCACGGATAGTACCGGTTGGTCTTGGAATATCTTTGATACGAAATTTTGCAGGGGTATTAATTCGGACCCCATCGGGTAAGGTTCCACTTGCAGTAATAGTTACTTCTCTACCTTTACCTGGTCGCATGATGTATTTTCCTTTGGCGCCTTTGGATAAACCAGTAGCTGAACCAGAAACTTTATTATCAGGGATTCCAGGAATTGATATTGTCATTGGGTTGTCTACTCCTCTATATACCACATTCATTTTATCAGCTGCAATTACCGCTGCATTTGGCTTTGATATTGTTGAAAAACTTCTACTAACAGGAACTTCTGTTTCTTCGCCATCTTGTTTAAATATCAAATTACCTTCTAAGGTATGATCTCCAGGACTACCTGCACTAACATTTAATTTTACTCTACCTCCTTCAAAGCTGAAATCTTTCCCCTCAACCAATGCTTTACCGTCTAGAGTTAATTCGGCTCTGTTTGGCTTAGTTTGGTCATCGACACGTCCAAGAACTATAGAACCATCAAATGTTTCTCCAGCATAATAAGCTGATTTAGGCGTTTCTAATAAAGTTGAATAGTTACTGGTGTTTACAGATAATGAAGCCGTTTGCTCACCTCTCATCATACTTGACAAGATTTCGTTCTGTATTGTTTTAATATTCGATTGTATTTGTGTCAATTTAGTTTTAGAGGCTATCATTGGGAAGCCCTCAAAATGAAACTTTAATGCATTTACCTTTACTTTCTTACCTCTTGGCGATTCCTCTTGCATTCCAAATTGTTCATTTACCGATTTAGAGATCACAGGGTAATCGTCACCTAAGATATCAATAATACCGTCTCTGTAGGAGAGCATATTAGATTCAAATAATAAACCATCTTTCGATAATTTATCACCTTTAAAAAATTTGGTGTCTAAAAAATCTGGTTTGTCTTGTACCTCGTAATTATCTTGCTGGTCGGGTTTAACCGTTTTCATCATACCAGTTTTGATCTCTTCTATATAATTATCCAGCGTATTAGATAAGGTGTTTATTTGTTTTGCCTTTTCGTTTAGTTCCGCATAGGTTTGAGGTTCGTCACTCGCCTTAACAGCTAGATTAGCCATAAAGGCATCGTTTCGTACATCTGTTGATTCGTTTGACTGTGTAATTTTTTCTTCTAATAAACCAAAAGCGGATAATACCTCTTTGGACATATTAAGAGCTAACATTGCGATGAATACCAAATACATTAGGTTAATCATCTTTTGTCTTGGGGATAGTTTTCCTCCTGCCATTTTACTTTTCTTTTTTAAGAATTAATAATTTAATTACAGTGTAACTATCTTAGTTTTTACCTTCCATAGCAGATAACATACCTCCATATACTCCATTCAGAGAAGAGAGATTGGTTGCTAAGTTTTCCATTTGGTTTTTCATTTGCTCTGCATTCTCCAAAACTTGGTTATTCACCTCATTTTGACGGTTGGCTGATTCCGCTTGCAACTTGTATAAGTTATTTAAAGACTCCATTTGAGATGCAGCTGTCGCCATTTCTTCGCTATATTTTTTTGTTGAATTTAATGCTTCTTCGGTTGGAGACATCACTTTTGCAACATCTTCAAAAGAGCGAATACTTTCCGATAGACTTCCCATTAATTCAGCGTCAATTTGAGCGTCTTTAAGCATTTCATCTAGTTTTTTTGATAAGATACCCTCGGCATCGTCAGAGCCTTTATCCCTGTCTTTACCCATTCCTCCTGCTAACTCAGGGTATACTAAAGACCAATCTAAATCATCATCAACTGGCTCAAAAGCGGATATGGCAAAAATTAATGCTTCTGTTATTAGACCAATTGCTAATAAAATTCCTCCATTTAAGGGTCCTAATTCCCAGTGAAGAATTTTAAATAAAGCTCCTATAATTACAATAGATGCTCCAAGACCATATGCCATATTAAATAATTTCTTTGTTTGTTTAGATTGTGCCATAATTGTAGTTTTTATAAATTTAATTAGTTTAGTTTGTTTGTTGTATTAACGAGCATCGCCAAATTTTTCATTTAAAATGACATCAGTACCCATATAATCTTGAACCGTTCTGAAGCCAATATAGCTTCTCGCGGAATCTTGATATTCATAATCTCTTGAACTTACCTGTAAAAAGTAAGCAATATCTTTCCAAGATCCTCCTCGGACTACTTTTCGGTAGTTATCGGTGTCATTTACATTCGGATTCATATTGGAGGAGAAGTCGTAAGATGCTGGGTCGTAAGAAGAATCCACCCATTCAGCAACATTACCTGCCATATTGTAAAGATTGTAATCATTTGGCTCGTAGGATGCAGCTTCAACAGTGTAAAGAGCTTGATCGGCAGCATAGTCACCCCGCAAAGGTTTAAAATTTGCTCTAAAACATCCACGATCATTTTTTGTATAAGGACCACCCCATGGGTAAGAAGCTGATTCTAAACCACCACGAGCAGCATATTCCCATTCAGCCTCGCTAGGTAATCTGAAAGAATTTATATGTTGACGCCTTCTTGATTTTTGATACGAATTTTTATAAAGAGTTCTCCAAGCTGTAAAAGCTTTTGCTTGTTTCCAATTTACACCAACAACAGGATAATCACCATAGGCTTGGTGCCAAAAATAATCGTTGTGCATCGGTTCATTGTAAGAATAGTTATAGTCTTTTATCCAAACAGTGGTATCTGGATAAATAGGCTCATTTTCTTTACGAATAAAATCTTTTCTTGACTTACCTGTTTTATCTTTTGCAGCCGCTTGAATATCCATCCAAGTATACTGGAAGATTAGTTTTTCAGTCTTAATAGTTCGTTGTCCATTATAAGCTTCTTCAGGGCGGATATACATACTGTCCATTATCTCAGTATAGTATTCGTCTGGATAATTGGCAGTATCCCAAATAATTTCTGGACGGTTATTAATTTTTCTACCTTCATAGAAATCTTCTCCCATTCCAAAATAATTATCGTACTCATACTGTTCGTAAGGAGTCATTTCTTCATTTTCTTGATCAACAAATGCATAAGTTCCAATTCCTTCATCTTCCGATGTAAGACCAAATTCATCAGCTATGATTGCAAGTTTTAATCGTACCGTTGAATCTCTAACCCAATGCACAAACTGACGGTACTCTGCATTGGTAATTTCGGTTTCATCCATATAAAAAGAACGAACGGTAACTGTTTTAGTTGGGGCATCGTTAACAGCAACGAAGTCATCGTCTGATTTACCCATAATAAAAGATCCGCCGGGAACTAAGGTCATTCCAAATGGCTTTTCTGGATGCCATTTTTTACCTTGAGTTCCAACTAGTTCTCCTCGATCACCTGAATTACAGCTATGTAATGTGAATATGATCGCAACTAATGCAACAAGCTTTTTCATATATATTTAGGTTAATTTATCGAAATTAAGAGCGTAAACCTATTTATAAAATTTTTAAAAAACAACATATTTTTTAAAAAACACTCTACTTTTACGATATAATATTAGTTTGTTTATTATTAAAATTCATTTTTTCGGCGGGCTTTCATCCACCTTTCAGGAATTTCCTGATTGCATGCACACAAATAATCGCCATAGGTGCAAGGTAATAACGTTTCTCTTTTCAATTTATTATTGCCAGCAGTAAAAAAAGGTATTATTATCCACCATCTACCGGTTTTATTACTCTTTTTAAAAATTAACACCTCATCTTCAATAGGTACTTTATAGGTTGTAAACTGAGAATCGTTGCTAAAATCATCATCTGCGACTCTAAAATTAAATCCTTCAATAAAATACCAAAATACTTGAGCAATCAACATTGCCGAGCTTTTAGAATCTTTAAATTCTTTAAGTTCGTAGATTCCAAATGAAGAAACCTTATTGCTAATCCCAGCATATCTAGCAATGGCACAAATTTCTCTGCTATCGAAGCCATTTGGACTCTTACTATTTCTATAACTTAAATCAGCACTTTTTATTGCTTCGATATCTAGAAAAACCATGTCGGAATCTCTTAATATTGGTTCAACTATTTTTGTATCAGCTATGACTTCCCCAAGCCGATAACCTTCAAAAAATAATTTTTCCATCAATTTTATCTCTTCAGATGCATTGTAATAGGACTGATAGCCTAAATTGCTATAATTAAATAAGCCATATGGCTTATTTACAATAATTTTTCCTACAAAAGATTTGTTAGTCATTGGCTGATCAGCATCTCCCAAATCAAACTTACTGTCAATGTTGGTTATATTTACCATATTTCCAAGAACATCATAGGATCGATATTGGGAATAAGCTAGATCTTGACTTCCACAAAGCAATAGAGGAATTATTTTTTTTAAAAGCAATTGCTCTAGGACCGCTTTCATTGCAAAATGAGTATCATTTAATGTAGCTCCTTTTTCGATATCGCCAAGGTCAACAATTTTATGAGACCAGTTTCCAGGATACAACGAATAAAATGATTTCCGAATCTCATTAAAACATAATTCTTCACCAATGAAATTGATATCACCTCTGTTCTCTTTAACTCCCAGTATTGCAAAATTAACATTATCAAGATCCGGTAAAGCACCAGGACTACTGTACACAGAAATGTGTTTACCAAGAACACCTGAAGGTAAAATCTCTCTGTGTGCTAAAACTGTTTTTGGAACAGGAGTTAAAAAATCAATCATTATTTTTTCTTAGCGGTCGCCTTTTTTTTTGCAGCAGGCTTTTTCTTTGCAGCTGATTTTCTTTTAGGCTTCTTTTTTTCATAAATAGCTAAAGCATCGTCCAAAGTCATTTTAGCAGCTTTGGTAGTTTTAGGCAACTCAATTTTCGTTTTTCCTTTGATTAAGTTAAAACGACCCCAGCGGGCTTTTTCCAATCGAATCCCTTCGTCTTCCCAATTATGAATTAATTTATCGATTTCTTTTTGTTTTTTTGCTTCGATTAATTCGATAATATCGGAATCAGCTAGGTTATCAAAATCATATTTCTTATTGACATTGATAAACATATCGTTCCACTTTATAAAAGGACCAAAACGCCCAGCACCTTTTTGAACTGGTAATCCTTCGTATACATATATAGGCGCATCTGCTTTTCTTTTTTCTTCTATCAATTGTTTTGCAGTACTTAAATCGACTTCTAGAGGATCCATTCCTTTTGGAAGGGATATAAATTTCGAATCAAATTTAATATACGGACCAAATCGACCATTATTAATTTGGATATCCAGTCCTTCAAACAATCCAAGATCTTTAGGCAATTTAAATAAATCCATCACATCTTCAAAAGTCACCTGATGTAACTGCTGATCAGGGCGAAGACTTGCAAATTTTTTCTCTTCATCATCTGGTGCTCCTATTTGAGCTATTGGGCCAAATTTTCCTAGACGAACTAATACGGTTTTACCTGATACCGGATCTTTTCCTAAAATTCTCTCACCACTTTCTCTTCCAGCATTTTCGGTCACATCTTGAATTTGCGGATGAAATTTCTTATAAAAATTTTTCATCATTTTTGACCACTCCTCCTTACCGTCAGCGATATTATCAAAATCCTCTTCTACTTTTGCAGTAAAATTATAATCTAAAATATACTCAAAATGTTCTACTAAGAAGTCGACCACGATCATACCAATATCGGTTGGAACTAACTTTCCTTTATCAGAACCAACTGTTTCGTTTAATGCAGTTTCTGTTAACTTATCTGTTAAGATAATTTGTAAGTAGTTACGTTCAACACCTTCTACAGAACCTTTTTCAACATAGTTTCGATTGATAATCGTTGAGATTGTTGGCGCATAAGTAGAGGGTCTTCCAATACCTAATTCTTCCATTTGTTTTACTAAGGAAGCTTCGGTATATCGGTACGGAGGTCTAGAAAATCTTTGAGTAGCTGTAATGTAGTTTTTTAATAACTCATCTCCAATATTTAAAGTAGGTAACATTCCATCTTGTTCTTCATGTTCTTGATCAGTTCCTTCTAAATAAACCTTTAAAAAACCATCGAACTTTATCATTTCTCCGTTTGCAACAAAATGTTCTGCAACATCAGCACTACTTTTAATTTTTACATTTGTTCTTTCTAATTGAGCCTCACTCATTTGTGAAGCAATGGTACGTTTCCAAATTAAACTATATAAGCGCTCTTGATCATAATCTCCACTTATAGTGTGTCGAGACATATCGGTTGGACGAATTGCCTCATGAGCTTCTTGTGCCCCCTTTGCTTTGCTTTTAAAATTTCTTGGCGAGCTGTATTTTACTCCATAAGAATTAGTGATTTCGTCTTCAGCAGCTTTTTTAGCATCATTTGAAAGATTTACACTATCAGTTCTCATATAGGTAATAAGACCCGCCTCATATAGTCTCTGAGCAATTGTCATCGTTTTACCAACTGAAAAATAGAGCTTCCTAGAGGCTTCTTGTTGTAATGTAGATGTTGTAAAAGGTGGAGCTGGCGATTTTTTAGCAGGTTTTTTAACTAAATCTAAAACTTTGAAACTTGCTCCCAAATTTTTTGTCAAAAAATTTCGTGCATCATTTTCTGTTTTAAAGTTCTTTGGAAGTTTTGCTTTAAACTTATTTCCATTTTTATTAGTAAACTCAGCGACTACCCTGAAAGAGGCTACTGGTTTAAAAGCTTCAATTTGGCGTTCCCTTTCAACTATTAAACGAACTGCTACCGACTGAACTCTACCAGCAGACAAACCACCTTTAACTTTTCTCCACAAAACTGGAGACAACTCATAACCTACAAGTCGATCAAGAACTCTTCTGGCCTGTTGAGCGTTTACTAAATCATAATTAATTTTTCTTGGATTTTCAATTGCCTTTAAGATGGCAGTCTTTGTTATTTCGTGAAAAACAATTCGCTTCGTGTTTTTTTCTGTCAACTTTAAGTTTTCTGCTAAGTGCCATGCAATGGCTTCTCCCTCTCGATCCTCATCACTAGCAAGCCAGACCATCTCTGCTTTCTTAGCAGCAGATTTTAAATCTTTAACTAAACTTTTTTTGTCGTTGGGCACCATATATTTGGGTGTAAAATCTCCATCTACATCGACTCCAAGTTCCTTGGAAGGAAGATCAGCAATATGTCCAAAACTTGAGGTAACCTTAAAATCTTTACCTAGAAATTTTTCTATGGTTTTTGCTTTCGCAGGGGACTCAACAATTACTAAATTCTTTGCCATATAATGTTATATTTGGTGAACAAAAGTATGTGAATTTTTTAAAACTTAATTTTAAAGTTCAAAAAAAGATGAAAATTCAAATAAAATTTGTTCAAAAAAAAAGGAAAATAAACCCATCTTAATTCCTTTTATTTAATTCTCAAAAATCAATAATTTTATCTTTAAAATGTAATTTAATAAATTTGTTTTTATAATCAAAAAGCGGTTTGAATAACTTTTGTAAATAAAACACAAGCCTATTGAGATGACGAAATTACGAAAAGAAACCTGCCATAATGTCATAAAATATCAATTAAATTGTATCTTTGCTTATCCCAAATAGAACCAGGCACACTAATTGGGCATTTAAAATTAGAAATAACTACAATAAGAAAAACATCTTCGATCAATGAAGAATAGTATGGAAAAAATTATTGACGAAAAAAAACAAGGCGAAACACTTGTACTAGATTCAAAGAAAGAAAACACTCGTAACTTATTCATAGAAAGTTACGGTTGTGCTATGAATTTTAGTGATAGTGAAATTGTTGCATCAATTTTAGACAAAGAAGGATTTAATACAACTCAAAATCTTGAAGATGCTGATTTAGTTTTAGTAAATACCTGTTCCATAAGAGATAAAGCTGAACAAACTGTTAGAAAGAGATTACAGAAATACAATGCCGTAAAAAAAATCAATCCAGGAATGAAAGTTGGTGTTTTAGGATGTATGGCAGAACGATTAAAAGAAAAATTTCTAGAAGAAGAAAAGATTGTAGACTTAGTTGTAGGACCAGATGCTTACAAAGATTTACCAAACTTAATTAAAGAAGTTGATGATGGAAGAGATGCGGTTAACGTAATCTTATCTAAAGACGAAACCTATGGAGATATAGCCCCGGTTCGATTAGGTGGAAACGGAGTAACAGCTTTTGTAAGTATCACCAGAGGTTGTGATAATATGTGTACCTTTTGCGTGGTACCTTTCACAAGAGGTAGAGAACGTAGCAGAGATCCTTTGAGTATTTTAGAAGAGGTAAACGATCTTGCTAAAAAAGGATACAAAGAAATTACCTTATTAGGCCAAAATGTAGACAGTTATTTATGGTATGGAGGAGGCTTAAAAAAAGACTTTAAAAAAGCCTCTGAAATTCAAAAAGCAACAGCCACTGATTTTTCACAATTATTAGATTTAGTTGCAACGGCACAACCAAAAATGCGTTTACGTTTTTCGACCTCCAATCCACAGGATATGGCGATTAATGTATTACACACGATGGCCAAGCATAAAAATATTTGTGACTACATTCACTTACCTGTTCAAAGTGGAAGTACTCGAATATTAAAAGAAATGAATCGCCAACATACTCGAGAAGAGTATATGGAATTGATAGATAATATTCGTGAAATTTTACCTAATTGTTCTATATCACAAGACTTAATTACTGGGTTCCCAACTGAAACGGAAGAAGATCACCAAGATACTCTCAGTTTAATGGAATATGTAAAATACGATTATGGATATATGTTTGCTTACTCTGAAAGGCCAGGAACTTTAGCTGCTAGAAAAATTGAAGATGATGTTCCTGAAAATACTAAAAAGAGAAGATTGGCAGAAATAGTAGCACTTCAGAGAAAACATTGTGCCTATCGAACGGAAGCATTTGTAGGGAATACTTTCGAAGTATTAATAGAAAAAGAATCTAAAAAAAGTAATCAACACTGGGCTGGAAGAACCTCACAAAATACGATGGCTGTTTTTCCTAAAGAAGATTATAAAGTAGGAGAATTTGTAATGGTAAAAATAACCGACTGTACAAGCGCAACACTGATTGGTGAGGGTGTTGGTTATTCTGATAATAATTAAAATTTTCATAAGAAGAAAACTATGGAGTCAATACAAGCAACCAAACAACGTTTCGGAATAATAGGTAATGATCCTAATTTAAATAGAATTATAGAGAAAGCAATACGAGTAGCTCCAACCGATATATCGGTATTGGTTACAGGAGAAAGTGGCGTGGGTAAAGAAAGTATTCCTAAAATCATACACTCATTGTCGCACCGAAAACACGGCAAGTATATTGCCGTAAATTGCGGAGCAATCCCAGAGGGAACTATAGATAGCGAATTATTTGGCCATGAAAAAGGAGCTTTTACGGGAGCCACTTCAACAAGAAGCGGCTATTTTGAAGTTGCTGATGGCGGGACTATTTTTTTAGATGAGGTGGGCGAATTACCTCTTCCTACTCAGGTTAGATTGTTGCGTGTTCTTGAAAATGGAGAGTTTCTGAAAGTTGGTTCCTCAAAAACTCAAAAAACAGATGTTCGTATCGTAGCAGCTACGAATATAAATATGGCAGAAAACATTAGTAAAGGGAAATTTCGAGAAGATCTTTATTACAGATTAAGCACCATAGAGATTAATTTACCTCCCTTAAGAGAACGCTCTGGAGATATTCATTTAATTTTTAGAAAATTTGCCTCTGATTTTGCGCAAAAATATAAAATGCCTACTATTCGCTTGGATGAACAGGCAACTGACTTGTTATTAAAATATCATTGGGGAGGAAATATTCGCCAGTTAAGAAATGTTGCAGAACAAATTTCTGTGCTCGAAAAAGACAGAAATATATCGTTTCAGACATTAAAAAATTACTTAAAAGATGTTGGCAGTAACCTTCCTGCTATAATTGGAACTAAAAAGAAGGAAAGTGATTTTAGTAATGAAAGAGAATTACTTTATAAAGTCTTATTCGATATGCAAAGGGATTTAAATGATGTTAAAAAGCTTACATTAGAATTAATGAAATCTGACAACAATAAAGATGTTCAAAAGGAGCATTCCACTATTATTAGCAAGATGCACAGCGATACACAAAGTTCAGAAAAAACACTGACAAACTTGTCCGATTCAAACTATACAACTCCTACAAAAAATGTTGAAGTACTAAATATATCCGAGAGTTCATTGGATAATTATCCACACAAAACAGAAGAAAATGACAACTATACTTATGCTGAGGATATTGAAGAAGAAGAAAACTTATCTATTCAAGAAAAAGAGTTAGAATTAATAAAAAAATCTCTTGATAAATACCAAGGAAAAAGAAAAGATGCTGCAGAAGAATTAGGAATTTCAGAGAGAACTCTTTACAGAAAAATTAAGCAATATAATTTATAAATAAAATCATATTTGTTACAGACATGAAAAATATTAAAAAAATAATTGCATTTCTTTTTATCATTTGTTCTCTTCAAAGTTGTGGAACCTACTCTTTTACAGGCGCAGACATTGATTACTCTACAACGAAAACCTTTCAAGTTAATTATTTTAAAAACAATGCCCCAATTGTAGAGCCTGGAATTGAAAGAGATTTTACATTAAAATTACAAGATATTTTATTAAATCAAACAAGCTTAGATTTAGTAAATAGCGGCGGTGATTTAGTTTTTGAAGGAGAAATTGTAGAATATTATATCGCTCCCATTACCGCTACCTCGCAAAGTACTGCCGCTCAAAACAGGTTAACAATTAGTGTTAATGTAAGGTTTTATAATACCAAAGAAGAATTAAAGGATTTTGATCAACGTTTTTCTTTTTACTTTGATTACGGTGGAAGTTCACAATTGATTGGATCACAAAAAGAGGAAGCTATCAGTGTTATATTTGAAAGAATTACACAAGATATTTTTAACGTATCTTTAGCTAATTGGTAAAATAAATGAATAAAAAAACGTTCACATCACTACTTGCTCATCCGGAAAGCATAAGTCAAAAAAATCTTTTTGGATTGTCTGAGATCGTTGAAAAATACCCCTTTTTTCAAACAGCTAGAGCGCTTCACTTAAAAAGTTTAAAAAAATCAAATAGCCTATTATACAATGATGCTTTAAAATTAACCGCAGCGTATACCGCAGATAGAAATATTCTTTTTGAATACATTACTTCCAATTTTTTTATACAAAACGAAATTTCTGATACCATTCAAAAACAAGAAGATTCCTATCTTAAATTAGAAGTAACAACTGAAGATATATCTGAACAAGTTAGTAAAGAAATAGATCAACAGTTAAAGACTGAATTAAAAAAAGCAGATGCCATATTGAATCCAGATTTATTTCACAGAAGAGAAAAATCCGTTGAAAAACTAACAAAAAATGAAATTACAAAGTCTGATTTAGAGAAAAACAACCCTTTAGATTTTACCAAAGAAGATTCTCATTCATTTTCGGAATGGCTAAAACTTACAACTGCAAAACCAATAGTTAGAGAAGAAACTAAAAATTTATCCAATTCAAAAAAACCTAATTCTGATTTAATCAATAAGTTTATTCAAGAAAATCCAAAACTAAAACCCTCTAAAAGCACTGTCAAATATGATAATGAAGAAAATTTAGCCAACCAAATCACCTATACCTCTGAAGCTTTAATGACTGAAACTTTAGCTAAAGTTTACTTACAACAAAACAATTATCAAAAAGCGCTGCAAGCCTACAAAATATTAAGTTTGAAATATCCCGAAAAAAGTGGTTTCTTTGCAGACCAAATTCGAGCAATAAACAAATACATAAATAAAAATTAAAAATGAGCACATTTACAATATTTATAGGATTAATAATTTTTGTAGCTTTTCTATTAGTAGTAGTGATTATGGTACAGAATCCTAAAGGTGGTGGACTATCTTCCTCTTTTGGTGGTGGTGGAACACAGCAATTAGGTGGCGTTCAAAAAACAACAGATTTTCTAGATAAAAGCACCTGGACTCTAGCAACTCTTTTATTAGCTTTAATCCTTCTTTCAAATGTTTCTATAATGAGTGGCGTTGGAAATTCTGGTTCAAAAGCATTTGATGAAAATGCAATAGAAAATGCACTACCCCCAGTAGATTTAGCACCGCAAGAAACTACAGAGGAAAACAATGAATAATACATTTTTTAAGATATTTAAAAATGCCAGCTTCTGACAAGCTGGCATTTTTTTTTAGTATTGTCACTAAAAACAGGATCTGGCATACTTTTAGATTGTATTGAAAACTATAAATAACAATTAAAAATAACAGTAACAATGGCATTAAAAATTCAACCTCTATCAGACAGAGTTTTAGTAGAACCACAAGAAGCAGAAACAAAAACAGCTTCTGGTTTATACATCCCAGATTCTGCAAAAGAAAAACCTCAACAAGGAAAAGTGGTAGCAGTAGGTAAAGGAAAAAAAGATCACAATATGACCGTTAAAGTTGGTGATATCGTTCTTTACGGAAAATACTCAGGAAGTGAATTAAAATACGAGGGTAATGATTACCTGATCATGCGAGAAGAAGACATTCTAGCAATTATCTAAAAAAAATAAATAAATAATTTCCCAATCATTGGGATTAAATATATAACATAAAATGGCAAAAGATATAAAATTTGATGTTGAAGCACGTGACAGTATAAAACGTGGTGTAAACGCTTTAGCGGATGCAGTAAAAGTAACTTTAGGTCCAAAGGGACGAAATGTAATTATTGGAAAGTCATTTGGCGGACCTCAAATTACCAAAGACGGAGTAACAGTTGCTAAAGAAATAGAATTAGAAGATCCCCTTGAAAATATGGGAGCACAAATGGTAAAAGAAGTAGCTTCAAAAACCAACGATTTAGCCGGTGACGGAACCACTACTGCTACTGTTTTAGCACAGGCAATAGTTAAGGAAGGTTTAAAAAATGTAGCGGCTGGTGCTAATCCAATGGATTTAAAAGCTGGTATTGATAAAGCAGTTGCAGCGATCACGGAAAACCTTAACAAACAAGCAAAAAAGGTGAGTAACTCATCAGATATGATTAAACAAGTAGCCTCAATATCT
This sequence comes from Flavobacteriaceae bacterium, assembly GCA_024232495.1. Classification (GTDB taxonomy): domain Bacteria; phylum Bacteroidota; class Bacteroidia; order Flavobacteriales; family Flavobacteriaceae; genus Marifrigoribacter. The sequence goes on along the minus strand of JAAEPP010000201.1, from coordinate 34,847 downwards.
GCAAACAATGATGAACTAATTGGTGATTTAATTTCAGAAGCCTTTGATAAGGTTGGTAAAGAAGGAGTTATCACTGTTGAAGAGTCTAAAGGAACAGAAACCTATGTTGATGTTGTGGAAGGTATGCAATTTGATAGAGGTTATTTGTCTCCTTATTTTGTTACAGACAGTGAGAAAATGCAAACAGAAATGGAAAGTCCTATGATTTTATTGTACGATAAGAAAGTTTCTACGATGAAAGATTTACTTCCAATTTTAGAACCGGTTGCTCAACAAGGCAAATCACTTTTAATAATCGCTGAAGACGTTGACGGTGAAGCATTAGCAACATTAGTGGTGAATAAATTAAGAGGTTCTTTAAAAATTGCTGCAGTAAAAGCACCAGGATTTGGTGATAGACGTAAAGCAATGTTGGAAGACATCGCAATATTAACCGGTGGTACCGTTATTTCTGAAGAACTTGGATTTACATTAGAAAATGCAACTTTAGAAATGTTAGGAACAGCTGAAACAGTTACTATAGATAAAGATAATACTACAATTGTAAAGGGCGCTGGCGCGAAGAAAGATATCAAAGCCAGAGTTAATCAAATAAAAGCTCAAATCGAAACGACTACGAGTGATTATGACAAAGAAAAACTTCAAGAAAGACTCGCAAAATTAGCAGGAGGAGTTGCGGTATTATATGTAGGTGCTGCTTCCGAAGTTGAAATGAAAGAGAAAAAAGATCGTGTAGACGATGCTTTACATGCAACACGTGCTGCGGTTGAAGAAGGTATCGTTGCTGGTGGTGGAGTTGCTTTGGTTAGAGCAAAATCAGTTTTAGATAAACTAAATGCGAACAGTCTTGACGAAGTAACAGGAATGAATATTGTAGCTAGAGCGATAGAGGCTCCTTTGAGAACTATTGTTGAAAATGCTGGTGGAGAAGGATCGGTAGTAATTAATAAAGTACTAGAAGGAAAGAAAAACTTTGGTTACGATGCAAAATCTGATCAATATGTAGATATGCTAAATGCCGGTATTATCGATCCAAAAAAAGTGACTCGTGTAGCATTGGAAAACGCAGCCTCAGTTGCTGGTATGATTTTAACTACCGAATGTGCTTTAGTAGATATTAAAGAAGACACTCCTCCAATGCCTCCTATGGGTGGTGGTGGCGGAATGCCTGGGATGATGTAAGATCACCACATTTAACCATTATAAAAAAAGACCTCTATTGCTAGAGGTCTTTTTTTATATGAAAGTAAAGCTAATACTAATTCTCGTGATCGTCTTTTACATCTTGATCTCGGTACTTACAACAAGGATGAACAGTTGCGTATGCTTCTTCGGTAGCAATCACATCTGGAGTATCGTGTCCGACTGCTGCTATTCCATTTTGGATGGTTTTTAAATCTGTTTTTCGTTCATCATAAATCAAACTTAATTCATGAGAATACACATCCCAAACAGCAGACTTTACTCCTTTCGTTTTAATGGATGCTTTTTCGATGCGATCTTTACACATTAAACAAACACCATCCACTTCAATGGTTGCTTTTGCATTTTTGTTTTGTGCAGTAAGTGTAAGTCCTGCAAATAACAGAACGCCTAATAAAACTAATTTTTTCATTTTTTGTGTTTTTAATTTAATTTATATCGCAACCCAGCATAAAAGCTAACTCCAAAAATTGGTCCATAGACAAATGTAGTATCAAATGTTGATTCAAATGGATTTTCGCTATTTAAAATTGGGGTCTCTTGTTTTTCATTTGTTAAATTTTCTCCTCCCAAATATAGTTCAAAAGCAGTCGAAAATACTTTTGTTAATTGCATATTTAAAGTTGCAACTGTAGGAGTTGTTTCTGGCAACTTATATTCTAAAGAATTGCCATAAGTTGAAGAGAAACGTTGCTCTCCTAACCAATTAAAGGTGGTGTCAAACTTCCATTGAGCCCCATTCGTTTTTCTTAAAGTTTCATAAGAAACATTAATAAAAACCCTATGTTTTGGTATTAATGGTCTGTCTAAGTTTCCTGTAGAATAGTCCGTTTTAACATCGTAAAATTTGTAAGCTGTCCTAAAATCAACTCCCTCAAGAATATTCATATTTAATTCAGCTTGAAAACTAGTTGCAATGCTTTTTTCTTTTAAATTGTAAAAATTAACTTCTCTAGGATTTTCCCAATCCACCACAATTTGATTTACAAAATCAGTTTTGTAAAAATCTAAAATAATATCAGATTTTCTCCCAAACACATTAAATTTTTGTGAAAAAGAAATACCATAATTCCAAGCAATTTCGGGATCTAAACCATAAATAGTGCCATTAGCATCCAAAATATTAATTTGTCTTGAAGAAGCAAACATTTTTTGATTTTCAGTAAAAATATTAGCACTCCTCTTTCCTCTACCCACAGAAATTCTAAAGGCCGAATCTTCCCAAGGAGCATATCGAGCGTGTAATCTTGGTGTTAAAAACGTACCTAATAAATTTGAAGTGTCGACACGTAATCCTGCTGTTAAATTTAAATCTCCTAAATTATCATACGAATACTCAAAAAATGCCCCAAATGAATTTTCTGTTCGTTGATAAACAACTGTATTTACGAGTTCATTATAATCATCATAAGTAGCACTAATTCCAGATTTAAATTTATTCCTTGAATCTCCTATGATTGAATTAAACATAGCAGTAGCAAAAAAACTATCATGAGTAATATCATAAATATTTAAGCCAAAATACGATTCTTGTACATGATTGCTATACGACGCCTGAACTCCAATAGTTTGGTATGGAATTTCTGGATTTACGTAACCAAATTTCACAGAACCTTCAATCCTTTGTGTATCTATTTCACTTCCCCAATAATTGGTAGTTAATTGATCTCTTTTTGGATCAAACTCGATTTGACCAGTCTGTTTTTCATCATTTAAAAACTTTAAATTGATAAAACTTACCAATCCTTTTTCGTTATTGGTGTACTGCCAGCGATTCATCAAATTTATTTGTTTTTGCAAAGGCATATCTAAAAACGAATCTTTGTTTTTGTCGAATTTTTGATTTCTTACATTTCCATGCACATACAACCCTGTATCCCATTTATCGGCAACTTTTGTATTTAAGTGAGTATTTAGTTCAAAACGACCATTTCCATTACCGTATACATTTACAAACAATAAATTATCAGTCGAGGGCTTCTGTAACTCTGTATTAATTTGTCCAGCGATACTCTCAAATCCATTTATCACACTACCTGCTCCTTTGGTTATTTGGATACTTTCCACCCAAGTTCCTGGAATAAAACTCATCCCATACGTTTGAGATGCACCTCTTATAGATGGTATATTTTCTGTAGTTATTAAAATATAAGGACTGGTTAAACCAAGCATTTTAATCTCTTTAGTTCCTGTTAGTGCATCTACAAAATTGACATCAATTGAAGGATTGGTTTCAAAACTTTCAGATAAATTACAGCAAGCAGCTTTTAACAACTCTGAACTACTTACGTTTATTACGTTTTGTGAGGATAAATAGGACCTTACGGAAGCTTTTTTTCTAGTTTTAATTACTACTTCGTCTAATTGATCTTTAGAATTTAAAGTATGCTTTATTCTTCTCGGAGAATTAATAATAATAGTATCCGTTCGGTAACCAACATAGCTAATAACTAATTTGGTATACTCTTTTTCATAAGGTATCGAAAAAGCCCCATCTAAATCTGTCATGGTCCCTATTGATGCATCAGCCCAAAAAACGTTGGCACCAGGAAGACCTACTAGTTCGTTTTTTTGATTATTTTCTAGTATAATTCCTTCAATTTTTTCTTGAGAAAAGGAAGTTATAGGTAACACTAATAATATATATAATAAGTATTTCATTTATTTAATTTTTCTTTAAATCAGACATTAAAGTCCATAAAAGTTTATTGTGGAAATCGTCTACATTTCCAATAAATCTTAATATTTAAATAAAAATCAAATGATAAAAACCTCGTGAAGTATTTGTATGTCCCTGTATATAGGTGGAGGGTCGTAGCCATTAAAAAGATGTATTTCCTTATCTGAAAAATAAACATCTTGTAAGACAAAACTAGATATAAAACTTGCAATAAAATTGTTGCTGATTTGTAAATCGTACGATGAATTTACAAAGTTATCATCTGTATCTATATTTTTATAAGTGTTTTTACAACAATCAACGGGATCTTCTTCATTTTGATCGCAATCATCAGTTTCCATAGCCATACCACAAGAAAGATTTTTTTTACCCATGGTCAAGGTAGAAACAACTTCAAAATCACCACAAAAATGCTTGGCATAAGTTACGCCTGAGCTACTTGCTAAGATTAATATAGTTAATAAAACAGAAATTGTTCTTTGCATTCTACAAAATTACAAAATAAGCTAAAACTAAATGGGTTTTAGCAATCTATTTAACTAAAATTTAAATTTATTTTTTTTAAATAAATTTAAATTTGTTTCATTATTTTAGTATTTGACAAGATTTTCTATGACACAAAAAGAACTTAAAGAAAGAATACATTGGATTATTGATCAAAATGATTATTCTGTAAATAAGCGAATGATCTTAATTTGTAATTCATTAAAAGATACGATTGATTATTATGATTGGGTTGGATTCTATTTAGCAAATCATGATGCAAAAACTTTACATTTAGAGGCTTTTGCCGGAACACCTACAGATCACACCATCATCCCTTTCGGAAAAGGCATTTGTGGACAGGTTGCTAATTCTGACAAAAACTTTGTAGTGGGTGATGTTAAAGCTCAAGATAATTATATATCCTGTAGTATTCATGTGAAGGCAGAAATCGTGGTTCCATTGTTTAAAGGAGGAATAAATATAGGGCAAATAGATGTTGACTCTAATACTTTAAATCCATTTTCAAAAAAAGACGAGGATTTATTAGAATGGGTTAATGAAAAAGTGGCATTAATTCTATAATCTTTTAATTACTGTCCGGTTCTAATTGCTTCAACAGGATCTAATTTTGAAGCTGATATTGCAGGAACTATTCCAGAAATTAATCCAATTATAGCTGAAATAGCGGTGCCTAAAAACATATTCCATGGAGACAACACAAAGTTGAAATCTCCTGAAAACGAAGAGGCTATTACAGACACTATAAAAACTAAAATCAAACCTATAAGTCCACCGATAAGAGATAATATTACCGCTTCAAATAAAAATTGAAATAATATAAATTTATTTTTTGCTCCCAAAGATTTTTGAATTCCAATAAGATTGGTTCGTTCCTTTACACTTACAAACATAATGTTGGCAATTCCAAATCCACCAACTAACAAAGAAAATCCACTAATAACCCAACCAATACCATTCATTGTTCCCGTAATATCGTCAATCACATCTTTAAAACCTTTTAATTGGTTGATGAAAAAATCATTAATGTCGTCAGGTTTTAATCCTCTAGCCATTCTAATTTTTTGAGTTAAATCAGCAATATATCCCTCATTATCGATTCCTTTTTCGGGCTTTACTATAATTTGTGGGAAGGTAGATTTATTATTATCTCCAAATATTTTTCTTGCCATGTTAACGGGTAGTAAAACAGTCGTGTCTTTAGATTCTCCAAATAATCCAGAGCCTTCTTTTTTGAGAACTCCTATCACCGTAAATTTTCGACCATACAATCGTATTTTTTTTCCTAAAGGGCTTGAAGAGGAAAACAAAGTTTTTGCAATTTCATCTCCCAAAACAATAACAGGAGTCCCACTGTTTGATTCTGCTTCGTTAAAAAAACGCCCCTCAGCTATTTGAAGAGATTCTATATCGTAATACTCATGTGTGATTGCTCCCACATCAACATTTGAAATCGAATTTTCTTCATATTTAATAGCTGTTCTAGGAACATTTAAGGTAAACGAGACCGCTTTGGTATTTGGTACATTTCTTTTTATGTATTGGTACTCCTCGTACGAAACATCTGGAAATTGCTCACTTTTCCATCGAGGCACATCAGAGGGACCAAAATTAAATCGCATGATAATAATAGTACTGTTATCTAAAGAACTTATACTATCATTTATTTCGTTTTTAAGTGAATCTACAGCAGCTAAGACTGCAATAATTGAGAAAATCCCGATGGTTACCCCCAGTAATGACAAAAATGTCCTTAGCTTATTTGTTGTAAGCGCATTAATTGCAAAATTAAAACTTTCCCTTAAAACTCGTAAATATATTATCATTATAAAATTTAAATCAAAGGTTTTTTTAATTACTATTTAAGTGAAAATTTAATATTTTTTTTAACTCAAAAAAGTTTGACTAATATAGGACGTTTTCTATAAAGATATGTTACAATTTTTAGAGGTAATTATGTACTTTTGTAGGAGCCTCATTTAAAGAATAAAAAAACCAATCTCCTTATGAAAAATAAAAAAATAGACTCCGCTTTAATTTCTGTATTCCATAAGGAGGGCCTTGAACCAATAGTCAAAAAGCTTGACGAACTGAACGTAAAAATTTATTCAACAGGAGGTACTCAAAAATTTATCAATGACTTAGGAATTGGTGTTATACCTGTAGAAGAGGTGACTGATTACCCGTCAATTCTCGGGGGAAGGGTAAAAACATTGCATCCAAAAGTTTTTGGAGGAATTTTAAATAGACAACACAATCCAAATGACGTTTCGGAAATGGGAACCTATAATATCCCTCAATTAGATTTAATAGTTGTCGACTTATATCCTTTTGAAAAAACAGTGGCATCAGGAGCTGAAGAGACAGCCATCATTGAAAAAATAGATATCGGTGGGATTTCTTTAATCAGGGCAGCTGCAAAAAATTACGCAGACACTTTGTGTGTTTCTTCTATGGAAGATTATGGAGAATTATTAAATATATTAACTACTAATAATGGAATAGTATCATTAGCAGATAGAAAGAAATTTGCTGCAAAGGCCTTTAATATATCTTCTCATTATGATACCGCTATTTTCAATTATTTTAATAAAAACCAAGAAATTGCTACTTTGAAAATTAGTGAACCAAAAGGAAATGCATTAAGATATGGTGAGAACCCACACCAAAAAGGATTTTTTTATGGAAATTTTGAAGCAATTTTTGATAAATTACATGGTAAAGAATTAAGTTATAATAATTTACTAGATGTTGATGCTGCTGTAAATTTAATGGCTGAATTTACTGGAGAGGCTCCAACATTTGCAATTTTAAAACATAACAATGCTTGTGGCATTGCACAAAGAAATTCTGTTCTTGAATCATATATCGATGCTTTAGCTGGAGATCCTGTTTCAGCATTTGGAGGAATTCTTATATGTAACACTGAAATTGATCACCAAACTGCTGAGGAAATTCATAAATTATTTTGTGAAGTTGTTATTGCTCCATCATTTTCAAAAGAAGCATTAGAAGTTTTAAAAGGGAAAAAGAATCGAATTATTTTAATTCAAAAAAATATAGAATTGCCTAAAGCAACAGTAAGAACATGTTTGAATGGGACTTTAGTCCAAGATAAAGATAATCTAACGGATCGAATTGAGGATTTAACCTACATAACTAATAATAAGCCAAGTTCAAATGAACTAAAAGACTTAATATTTGCTTCTAAGATTTGTAAAAATACTAAATCTAATACGATCGTTTTGGTAAAGGGAAACCAATTGTGCGCTAGTGGAACAGGTCAAACTTCAAGAGTAGACGCTTTAAAACAAGCTATTAATAAAGCAACTTCATTTGGATTTGATTTAAACGGAGCTGTTATGGCAAGTGATGCCTTTTTTCCATTTCCGGACTGTGTAGAAATTGCAGATAAAGCTGGTATAACCTCTGTAATACAACCAGGCGGGTCCATTAAAGACGAGTTGAGTATCGATTATTGCAATGCCAATTCTATGACAATGGTATTTAGCGGAGTACGTCATTTTAAGCATTAATTTTTATTACATTTGTAAAGACACGTTTAATTTTAAAAATCTAAAATAATATATGGGATTTTTTGACTTCTTAACCGAAGAGATAGCAATAGATTTAGGAACTGCCAATACACTAATTATTCATAATGATAAGGTGGTGGTTGATGCACCTTCTATAGTTGCCAGAGACCGAACCACACGAAAAATAATTGCTGTTGGAACAGAAGCTAATTTAATGCAAGGTAAAACCCATAATAATATTGAAACCATTAGACCACTTAAGGATGGAGTAATTGCAGACTTTGATGCCAGTGAACAAATGATAAATATGTTCATCAAGGACATCCCAGCCCTTAAAAAGAAATGGATCACCCCTTCCCTACGTATGGTTATATGTATTCCAAGTGGAATTACTGCCGTAGAAATGCGAGCTGTTAAAGAAAGTGCTGAAAGAGTTAATGGAAAAGAAGTGTATTTAATACATGAGCCAATGGCAGCAGCTATCGGTATTGGAGTTGACACCATGCAGCCCAAAGGAAATATGATAGTTGACATCGGTGGTGGAACCACTGAAATTGCAGTCATTGCACTAGGAGGTATTGTTTGTGACAAATCTGTTAAAATTGCAGGTGATGTCTTTACAAACGATATTATATACTATATGAGAACGCAACATAATTTATACGTGGGCGAGAGAACTGCAGAAAATATTAAGATACAAATTGGCGCAGCTACTGAAGATTTGGATTTACCTCCCGAAGATTTAGCTGTACAAGGACGAGATTTATTAACTGGAAAACCAAAACAAGTTCAAACTTCTTACAGGGAAATTGCAAAAGCATTAGATAAGTCAATTTTAAGAATCGAAGACTCTGTAATGGAAACCCTATCTAAAACTCCTCCTGAGCTAGCTGCAGATATCTACAATACTGGAATTTATTTAGCTGGAGGTGGGTCTATGCTGAGGGGGCTTGATAAAAGGTTGTCACAAAAAACAGATTTACCAGTTTATATAGCTGAAGATCCTTTAAGAGCGGTTGTTCGCGGTACAGGAATTTGTCTAAAAAACTTGCCAAAATATAAAAGTGTACTCATTAAATAAAAATCATCAATTGTTAACTACTCTGTGATTAGAATATCTTATGCAGCAGATTCTATTTTTCTTTATACGAAACAAAAATTTTCTGTTATTCATACTCTTGTTTTCAATCTCTATTTTTCTTACTGTACAGTCACATTCTTATCATAAAAACAAATTTGTAAACTCCTCTAATTATGTAATTGGAAGCTTTTATGATTTAAAAAGCTCCATAACTAGTTATTTTAGTTTAAAAAAACAAAATACAATCTTAATAGAGGAGAACAATAGGATTCGAAAAAAAATAGAATTTTATAAAAATAAATTCTCACATTATGAGGTAGATACCGCTTCGATTAACTCGAAATATTATTTTTATCACGCAAAAGTGATTAATAATTCTTACTCAAAAACTAAAAATAACCTTACTATAAACAAAGGAACAAATGATAGTTTAAAAATAGACTTAGGTGTTGTGACATCAAAAGGAATCGTTGGAATTGTTGATAATATATCTAAGAAATATGCCACTATTCAATCAATTTTAAATACCAATAGTCAAATAAATGCAAAGCTTAAAAAGTCGAAGCATTTTGGTTCTTTAATTTGGAATACCGTTGATCCAAATATTGTACAATTAATAGATATTCCCAGATTAGCTCCTGTTACAATTGGTGACACTATAGTTACTGGGGGGAAATCAACGATTTTCCCTGAAGGAATATTGATTGGAACAGTAAAAAACTTTAAGATGACTGAGGATAAAAATTCAAAATATTTAAACATACAACTGTTTAATGATATGACCAATCTTGAACATGTATACTTAATAAATAATATTGATGCAAATGAGATAATCAATCTAGAAAAAGAAATTAAAGATGTTGAATAATCTGATTTTTGTAAATATAGCTCGCTTTATTTTACTAGTTATAGTTCAAGTTCTCCTCTTAAATCAAATAAACCTTTTCGGTTATATAAATCCTTATTTATATATTCTTTTTATTATTATTTATCCATTTTCAGCTAATAAAAGCTTACTTATTTTTTTAAGTTTTTTATTAGGATTATTTGTCGATTTCTTTAGTGATTCTGGCGGCATTCATGCAGCTGCTTCAGTTTTTATTGCTTTTATTCGACCTTTTGTCTTGAAATATTCATTCGGAATAAGCTATGAGTACAATACCATTAAAATTAGTAATGAAGATTATCTAAAACAGATTATTTATGTGGGATCCATGGTGTTTTTTCATCATTTTATATTATTTGCTTTAGAAATATTCAATGTAAATCATTTTTTATTATTTTTAAATTCAATTTTATTTTCGAGTATCTTTAGCATTATTATAATTTTGTGTATTATCACCTTATTTAGTAAAAAATAAATTGAGAAAATATTTATTCTTCCTCCTGGTTATTGTTACCGGATTAATAATCTCCGCTAGACTTTTTTACCTTCAAGTTTTGGATACCTCCTCACAAATATCATCTCAAAATAATGCAGTAAAAAAAGTATTTGACTACCCCCAACGTGGTTTTATATTTGATCGGAATGGAGAACTATTGGTTTCTAATCAACCATCTTATGATGTTATGGTAATTCCAAAAAATATAGACTCATTTAGTTCCGAATTAAAAAAAGAGTTCTGTGAATTATTAAAAATTACTGAAGAAAAATATGATAATATTCTAAAGAGAGCAAAAATTTATTCTCCGAGATTACCATCTGTGGTAGTATCACAATTTACTAAAGACGAATACGCCTACCTTTCAGAAAAAATGTGGAAATATAAGGGTTTTTATATACAGAAAAGATCTTTAAGAGAATATCAAGTTGCAAACTCTGCAAATGTATTTGGATACATCGCAGAGGTAAATAAAACCATCATAGACAAAAACTCCTACTATCAAATGGGAGATTTAATCGGTAAAGCTGGTGTAGAAATGGAATATGAAAATATCCTGCGAGGCAAAAAAGGGGTAAAACATCTTCAAATGGATCGTTTTAACAGAGAAATTGGCTCCTACCAAGAAGGAGTTTTTGATACCATACCAATCAACGGAAAAGATATTACACTTACCATAGATTCTCGTCTTCAGGAATATGGCGAAAAGTTATTGACTAATAAACGAGGCGGGATTGTAGCATTAGAACCCTCGACTGGAGAAATATTAGCTTTAATATCTGCTCCTAACTATGATCCAAAATTATTAGTTGGAAGAGAGCGCTCAAAAAACTTCACAAAATTATGGTACGATACTATATCAAGACCTTTATTTGATAGAGTGTTACAAGGAGAATATCCTCCGGGGTCACCTTTTAAAACTTTAACTGCATTAATTGGAATGCAAGAAGAGGTTGTTCATAAAGATGAAAAGTTAATTTGTCAAGGTAGCTACAATTATGGTGGAAAGAAAAATCTTGGTTGCCATCTTCACAAAACACCATTAAATATGTCTGAAGGATTAGCCAATTCGTGTAACACTTATTTCTGTAAAATTTACAAGAGAACTTTGGAAAAATTTTCGACACCCCAGGAGGGAATTGATAATTGGAAAAGACATTTAATGAGTTTTGGATTAGGCAATTATATAGGATATGATTTACCTCCAGGAAAGAAAGGATTAATTCCATCATCTGAATTTTATAATAAATGGTATCAATTTCCAAAATACAAATGGTACGCTAGTGCTACCATTTCAAATGCTATTGGCCAAGGAGAAGTTATACTTACTCCAATGCAAATGGTAAATTTTACGGCTACTATTGCGAATAAAGGGTGGTATTACAAGCCACACATTATTAAAAAAATAAATACTATTGACACCATTCCTTCAAAATATACCAAACGGTATAATACAACAATTGAAGAAAAACACTTTGATCCAGTTATTGAAGGAATGTTTGAAGTTTACAATGAAGGGACCGCAAAAAACATACAAATACCGGGTATCGAAATTTGTGGAAAAACAGGAACTGCAGAAAATTATACAAAGATTGATGGAAAGCGAGTTCAACTAACTGATCATTCTATTTTTGTTGCTTTTGCACCAAAAGAAAACCCTAAAATTGCCATAGCAGTTATTATTGAAAACGGTTATTGGGGTTCAAGATGGGCAGGAAGAATAGCTGGACTAATGATTGAAAAATATTTAAAAGGAGAAATAACTAGAACAGATATGGAAAACTTCGTTCTAGATGGTAGTCTTATGGAAGAATATGAAAAACCTTATTCAGGAAAACCCTTTAAAATTAATTATTAATGCTTAAAACTAAAGGATCAAAATATGACTGGGTTACTATATTTATTTATATAGCTTTAGTTGCTATTGGTTGGATTAACATATATTCTGCGTCTTTTAATGAAGCCTCTACAAGTTTTTTTGATGTAAAACAGGTGTACACAAAACAATTGATGTTTATTTGTCTGAGTGTGCTATTAATTATTTTTATACTCGCTATTGAAGCAAAATTTTATGAAAGATTTTCAAGTATTATATATCTAATAGCACTCTTTTCACTTCTTGGATTATTTCTTTTTGGTAAAAATATTAATGGAGCTACCTCCTGGTATGCTGTTGGTGGATTCACAATTCAACCTAGTGAATTTGCTAAAGTTGCTACTTCACTTGCATTGGCAAAATACGTGAGTGATATTCAAATTGATCTATTAACATATCAAGATCAAATAAAATCTTTAATTATTGTTTTTTTACCAGCTATTTTAATAATCCCGCAACCAGATCCTGGAAGCGCACTGGTCTATTTAGCACTAATTTTTGCATTATACAGAGAAGGACTACCTACCATATATTTGTTATTTAGTTTTATTGTAGCTGCTTTATTTGTTGCTACATTATCGTTTGGGACGGTCTGGGTTTCCTTGCTAATATTATTAATAACAGGAATTATAATTTTTAAAAGTGAAAAAAAATCCATCTTTAAGTATGGAATTTTAGCAGTTGCTTGTATTGGCTTTTCAATTTCTGTTAATTTTATCTTTGAAAACGTTCTAGAACAACGACATAGAGATCGTTTTAATATAGTTTTAGGAAAACAAGTTGACACCAAAAGTATTGGATATAACACCAATCAAAGTGAAATTGCGATTGGTAGTGGTGGATGGACCGGAAAAGGTTGGCTACAAGGAACACAAACTAAAGGTAAATTTGTGCCGGAACAGGATACAGATTATATTTTTAGTACCGTAGGAGAAGAATGGGGCTTTATAGGAAGTATGGGAGTTGTAGTACTTTTTTTATTCTTAATCATACGCTTGCTAATTTTATCGGAGAGACAGAAATCTCAATTTAGTAGAATTTACGGGTACAGCGTAGCGTCAATATTATTTTTTCATTTTTTTATAAATATTGGAATGGTTTCAGGGTTATTACCAACCATTGGCATCCCATTGCCATTTTTTAGCTATGGTGGCTCGGGACTTTGGGGCTTTACTATATTACTTTTTATATTTATCAGGCTAGATGCCTCTAATTACATTAACCATTAGTATCCTGTTAAATTAATTTTTAACATCAAGAGCATCCCTTAAAGCATTGCCTATTAACATAAAAGCAGTCACCAAGCTCATTATTGCAAGACCAGGAATAATAGCTAAATAAGGTTTCCCTAGGATTATATAAGAATAATGATCCTTAATAATACCGCCCCAACTTGGCATTGGTGGTTGAGCTCCAATTCCTAGGAAGCTTAGGCCGCTTTCTATAAGTATAGCTGCAGCAAAGTTTGCTGCCGAAATAATAATCACAGGAGCCATACTATTTGGTAAAATATGTTTTGTTATAATTCTAAAATTATTAAACCCTAATGCTTTTGCGGCGTTTACATATTGCATTTGTTTTACACTCATTACCTGACCTCTGACAACACGTGCAACTTCTACCCACATAGTCAATCCTACTGCTATGAAGACTTGCCAAAAACCTTTACCTAAAGCCAATGTAATTGCTATGACTAATAAAAGAGTAGGTATGGACCATGTAACATTTATAACCCACATAATGAATGCATCAACTTTACCTCCAAAATAACCAGCAATAGCACCCATAGATATCCCAATGATCAGCGAAATAAAGACCGATACAAATCCAATAGCTAATGAAATACGAATCCCTATAAGCATCCGACTAAGGAGGTCTCTACCGTATTTATCAGTTCCTAATAAAAAGTGTTTTTCTGCAATATATAACTCGGGGACTTTATTAATGTCATCTGCTTTAAAAAACAACGAACTAGGGTAATCTTTGATAATTCCATCTACTCCTTCGTCATTATATTCTGTAATTCGTAGTAAATCATCCTGAATTATATAATCAGAAATAGGAATTTCCAGCGCAGTATTTTTTTTTCCGATAAAAAATTCTGAAAAAGAATTTTGTTCTTCTTCAGCATAAGGTATTTTTAGCATTTTGACCTTAAATCCGGGAGACTTCGAGTGAATTGATAAATGCATTTGATTGGCATTTTTAGAATCATCAGGAGCTAGAACATAGGCAAATAAAGCAAGAAATGTACAGGCACATAAAAAGATAAAACTAAAAACGCCCCATGAGTTTCTTTTAAACTTTTGCAGCGTTAATTTTGTTAGTGATGTTGAGGAATTTTTCACATGCTAATTTAATCATAAAATTATTAAATTAATCTCTAACATTAGCTAGTTTACCGTTATTATTGGTTGACTTTAGATCTTGTAATATATTAATGCCTTCTTCTATGTAAATGTCATTACCTAAACTTTTATGCCATCGTTTTCTTTTTTCAAAAAGAGTTGAATCTTGTTTCATGAGTTCAATTTCAAAAGGTAAAGATTCATATATTAATTTATTATCATAATTATCTATTGAGTCAAACTTTTTAGTTTCATCGATTCTGCTTTCTATATCTTTTTTGTAGGATTCGTAATTTAAGTTAACGGTTGTAACATCGCGACGATTTTTTATCCATTGTGCATTCTCATCAATTAATTTAAGTTGTTGGCTTTTAGTTATTCGCTCAACGCTTCTACTAATTGTTTTCTCGTAATCTATGTTCCCGTTCCAAACTTCATAATTTGCAGGCTCGATTTTATCATAGGGCAAGGGGTTGTCATAATCTTTTTCTCCAATATCTATATAACTGTAACGATCTGCCATGACAACATCACTTTTAACTCCTTCCAGTTGTGTTGAACCTCCATTGACTCTATAAAATTTTTGAGTTGTTAGTTTTAAAGAACCCATGTCACCCATTTCATTATTACGAAGCCATTGATTTAAATCTAATAAATTTTGAACCGTTCCTTTACCATAAGATTGCTTAGACCCAACGACTATAGCTCTTTTGTAATCCTGCATTGCAGCTGCTAAAATTTCTGAAGCTGAAGCTGAAAGCTCATTTACCAATATTACCAAAGGACCATTCCAAACAATTTCGTCATCATTATCGTTTAACACTTCTTTTTTACTACCCGAAGAAGCTACTTGGACAATTGGACCTTCTTTAATGAAAAGTCCAGCCATATCAACCGCTGTTCTTAGAGAACCACCGCCATTTCCACGTAAATCAATAATAAGACCTTCCATTCCTTCTTTTTTCAATCTTATAATTTCTTTTTTTACATCACTTGCGGCATTTCGCTCCTTATAATTTTGCATGTCAAAATAAAATTGACGTAAATCAATCAATCCATAGTTTTTATCTTCCTTTTTGATAAGGGCCGATTTTGCGTAGGTTTCTTCTATTTCAACTACATCTCTGATAATTATTTCTTCTTCGATACTACCGTCTACACGCTTGATAGTTAGTATTACCTTCGTCCCTTTTGGGCCTTTAATTAATTTTACTGCATCGTCCAAGCGCATTCCAATTATACTTACTGCTTCTTTTTCACTTTCTTGTCTCACCTTCATAATCATATCACCTACTTCTACGTGCTCACCACGCCATGCAGGACCACCTGATATCACTTCTACAATTTTTATGTAATCATTTTTCTTTTGTAATCTAGCTCCTATCCCTTCTAATTTACCTGACATTTGTAATTCGAAACGATCTCTATCAGAGGGAGCAAAATAGTTAGTGTGAGGATCAAATTCTTCAACTATGGTATTTAAAAATATACCAAAATAATCTTTACTCTCTAAATCATTCACAAAATCAAAATATTCACTCATGGAACTTTTTGTATTTTCTCTTGCTTCTATTTCAATTTCACTCAAACTTTTAGGATTTTCGAAGTCCTCACTTTTCCCTTCAGTAGATTTCTCATTTAGATTAGTTCCGTTTTCTTCGATTAGATCGTAATAATTTGAAATAGTGGTAAATTTAAGTTGTTTTCTCCAGCGATTTTCAAGTGCTTTTATATTATTTGGATATGTTATTTTATCATAATCTACATTCAATTCTTCATCAATACTATAATTAAATGGCAGTTCTAAAATCCGAGGATATATTTTTTCTATTTGGGCAATTCTCTCAGTCAGACGTGTATATACTAGCTTGAAAAAAGTGACGTCTTTTATTTTAATCTGATCATCAATAGCAGTTTCATACTGTTTAAATTCCTCAATATCTGAATTTAAAAAATAACGCTTTAATGGATCTACGCCATCTATAAAATTTTTGTAAATATTTCTTGAGAAAGCATCATCCATATCCTTGGGACTATAATGTCCTTTTTCCAAGACGTACGTAATTAAATCTATGAGTAACTTATCTTTTTCTGGATTGTCAAACTTCTTGGTAGTAAAACTACAAGAAGCAATCGCCACAAAAACAGCAACAAGTAAAACTTTAAAATTCTTTTTCATAATTCTCATAACTCATTTTTTATCAACAACTAAATTATGTAAAATATACTGCCTGTGAGTCAGAAATGATACTAATTTTTTGTTAAAGCAAGAGGAACAATACTTAAGCTATTAAAACAATTATTCAGAAGTAATTATTATGTATTTTAGCTAAAGTAAAAACTTATAATGAATTCAAAAAAACCTCTAATTCTAGTTACTAATGATGATGGAATTAATGCTCCAGGCATTCGCTTTTTGATAGATATAATGAATGATTTTGGCGATGTAGTGGTAGTTGCTCCAGATTCTCCACAAAGCGGTATGGGACATGCAATAACTATCAACAATACTCTTTATTGCGAACCTATTGTTATCAATAAAAATGAACCACAATCTGAATACAGTTGTAGCGGAACACCTGCTGATTGTGTAAAAATTGCAGTCAATGAAATATTAAAAAGAAAACCGGACTTATGTGTAAGTGGGATAAATCATGGTAGCAATTCTTCCATTAATGTTATTTATAGTGGAACTATGAGTGCAGCTGTTGAGGCTGGAACTCAAGGTATACCCGCTATTGGTTTTTCATTACTAGACTATTCATTAGATGCAGATTTTACACATTCAAGAGAATTTGTAAAAAGAATCACTTTAGAATGTTTGAATAATGGAGTGCCAAAAGGAGTCGTTTTAAATGTAAATATTCCTAAAATTTCAAACACCAAACTAAAAGGAATAAAAATATGTAGACAAGCGAATGGTGTTTGGGAAGAAAAATTCGACAAAAGAACTAATCCATTAGGCAGAGAATATTATTGGCTTAGCGGAAAGTTTGTAAATAACGATCAGGGAGAAGACACCGACGAATGGGCTCTTGAAAATGGATATGTATCTATTACTCCAACCCAATATGATTTAACAGCGCATCAAGCCATTAAAAACATTAGCAATTGGAAACTTTAAAAAAAGAAGTGCTTATTGGTTTAATAATTGGAATCATTTCTAATGTAGCTGGAAGCTATCTGTATATTTATTTTTTCTCTACTTTTAGTCTAGAGGAAACTATCAATAAAGCAATTGAAACAAATGTAATTGGAAATATTATAGCATTAGGAGCAATATTAAATCTATTTGTTTTTTTTATTTTCATAAAAAAAAATCAAATATACAGGGCCAGAGGAGTTTTATTTGCCACTGTTATGAGTGCGTTAATTATACTTTTTACTAAGTTTTATTAATTATGAAATATTATATCATTGCTGGAGAAGCGTCAGGCGATTTACACGGAGCAAATTTAATGAAGGCTCTCATTCGCGAAGATCAAGATGCCAATATTCGCTATTGGGGTGGTGATTTAATGTCGAAAATTGGAGGTACTTTAATTAAACATTACAAAGATTTAGCTTTCATGGGATTTGTTGAAGTCTTGTTTAATTTAAAAACCATTTTTAAAAATATTACATTTTGTAAAAATGATATTGTTAAATTTAATCCAGATGTAGTTATTTTTATTGATTACCCTGGATTTAATATGCGAATTGCCAAATGGGCTAAGAAAAAAGGAATAAAGACACATTATTACATTTCTCCTCAAATTTGGGCTTGGAAAGAAAGTAGAATTAAGGCAATTAAAAGAGATGTTGATCAAATGTATGTAATACTTCCATTTGAAAAAACTTTTTATGAAGACAAACATCAATTCCCTGTTCATTTTGTGGGACATCCATTAATTGATGAAATTTCAAATAGAACACAAGTAGATGTAGAATTGTTTAAAAAAGAAAACAACTTGGATCAACGACCCATTATTGCTATTTTACCTGGAAGTCGAAAACAAGAGATTTCAAAAATGCTGGAAGTGATGTTAAGTATTGTTGAAGACTTCTCAATGTATCAATTTGTAATTGCAGGAGCTCCAAGCCAAGACGAAAAATTTTACAAATCATTTATAAAAACTTCTAACGTTCATTTATTGTTAAATAAAACGTATGACTTATTAAGCGTATCCTATGCCGCACTGGTAACCTCTGGAACTGCTACCCTAGAAACTGCCTTATTTAAAGTTCCACAGGTAGTCTGCTACAAAGGAAATCAAATATCATACGAAATCGCCAAACGAATTATTAAACTCAACTATATTTCGTTAGTAAATTTAATATTGGATAAAGAAGCGGTTACTGAGCTGATTCAATCAGATTTTAATAAAAAAATGGTTTCTAAAGAACTCACAAAAATCTTGGACGATGATAACCGGACTGTGTTATTTTCCGATTATCATGAATTGGAAGATAAATTGGGAGGAATCGGAGCGAGCGAAAAAACTGCAAAACTAATTATTGAGGAAACAAAAAAATGAAGTTAAAACTCGTTGTCATCGTTTTATCACTTTTTTTAGTTGCTTGTGGAAGTTCCAAAAAAACAAATTATAAGGAAACAAAAACCGAAAAGACACCAAAAAAAAAGAAATCAGATAAAGCCGATGCAATTATCGCTTTTGCAAAAACCTATTCAGGTACAAAATATAAGTATGGAGGAACTACTAAAAAGGGAATAGATTGCTCTGGATTACTATTTGTCTCCTTTCAAAGCGAACAAATCAATTTACCGCGGATTGCACGTGATATGTCAAAAAAAGGCACAAAAGTTTCATTGAGTAAAGTTCAAAAAGGAGATCTTCTATTCTTTAAAACAAATAAAAAAAAGAGAACCATTAATCATGTTGGTTTGGTCGTTGAAAAAAATAAAAAAGGCTTACTTTTTATTCATTCCACAACTTCAGCAGGAGTTATCATCTCATCACTTGATGAAAACTACTGGAAAAAAGCCTTTATAGAAGCCCGAAAAGTTATTTGAGTTCTAATCAAAAAATATCATATATTTATAACACTCCTCAATTAGTTTAAGTAAACCTTAAATTGATTTGAATGAAATTTATTAATTTTTCAATTGTAAAATTTTCTTTTTTTTTAACAGCCGGAATTTTAGTTGCTCGTTTTAAACCCTTTATTGATTTTCGATATTTACTTGTCCCCTCCTTTGTTCTTCTTCTTATTTTTTGGACTAATTCAAGAAAAAGAATACCTCAAAAAATATTTTTTGGTATCATTACCTACTCCTGTTTTTTGTTTCTAGGCGCTACACTATATCAGTACCAAACTCCAAGTTTTCAGCACCAACACTATTCAAAAAAAATTAGCGCTCATAATCTTCTTCAATTAAAAGTAAAGGAAGTATTAAAAAAAGATGCTTATCAATTTAAATACATTGTTGAAGTAATTTCAAATCATAATGAGCGTTCTAACGGAAAACTACTACTTAACATAAAAAGAAATTCGACTACAACAGTTTATGCTATTGACAACTTATTGGTTGTAAATAGTAAAATCGAAAAGATACCTTCTCCTCTAAATCCTCATCAGTTTGACTATTCGAAGTACATGAAAAGTCTTGGAATTTATCATCAAATTAATATTTCAAATATGGAGATTTTAAATAAAAGTGAGGGTCAAGCTACACTAAGAGGTCAAGCAAATAAATTAAGAAGTTTTTTAATTGGTAAACTGAAACAAAATAATTTATCTGAAAACGAATTAGCTATTGTACAAGCCCTAGTTTTAGGTGAAAAACGTGATATAAGTAAAATTTTATATGACGACTATGCTGCTGCTGGAGCTATTCATATTTTAGCAGTTTCAGGACTACATATCGGTATAATTTATATGATCCTTTTGTATATTTTTGATCCAATAAAAAGACTACTTAAAAGTGAGAAAGGTATAAATGTCTTAATTATTATAATGCTTTGGGGTTTCGCTTTTCTTACTGGACTCTCTCCATCTGTTATTCGGGCAGTTACTATGTTTTCCTTTTTTGCATTTGCAAAAATTATTAATAGAGATACCAATGCTATTAATACTCTTTTTCTTTCTTATTTTACACTTCTTATAATCAATCCAAATTGGTTATTTCATGTTGGATTTCAATTAAGTTATTTAGCTGTTTTATTTATTCTTTGGTTAGTTCCAGTTTGGAACAAATTTTATTACCCTAAACATTTGATTCTTAAAAAATTTTGGGGAATTATTACGGTAACGTTGGCAGCTCAAATTGGTATTATCCCGCTGAGTTTATTCTATTTTCACCAATTCCCTGGATTATTCATACTAACAAACTTAATCGTGTTACCAGTAATTGGACTCATCCTTTGTTTAGGTATTCTGCTAATTTTTTTAGCATCTTTTAATGCCTTACCAGATTGGTTTGCTTTTAGCTACAATTATTTGATTAAACTTCTCAATTCAATTATAAGTTGGATAGCAGAGCAGGATATTTTTTTATTTCAGGATATATCATTTAGCTTCAATCAGGTTATTTTCTCTTATTTGATCCTTATTACAATTGTGACTTATAGAAAACTAAAAAAACAAAAAATAGTTCTTTTAACAGTTTTAAGTCTTTCAATTTTATGTTATACTAATTTACTTATAAAGGATTATCATTCAGCAAACGAACTCATTATTTTTCATAAAACAAGACATAGTTTGATTGGAAATAAAAAAGGACAGAAATTAGAAATTTTTAAATATGATTCCTTAAAAGAACTCGGAAATAATTATCCCATAAAAGGTTATCGAATTTATTATGATATCAATAACTATTCAGAAAAAAAAATGCCTACCGTATTCAGTTATAAAAATAAAATGATTCTAATTGTTGATAGCTTAGGAGTTTATCCAAAAAACAATAGAGTTGACATTGCCATACTGATAAATAATCCTAAAATAAATTTAAATAGAATGCTAGATAGTTTGAAACCAAAATTAATAGTTGTTGACGGAAATAACTATAAGTCACTTATACCGTTGTGGAAGAAAAGTTGCTATGAAAGGAATATAAGTTTTCATTCAACATCTCAAAAAGGAGCCTACATTATTCGTTAGTTATTTAAAACTTCCTTTAAAATTATTTTGGTATTCTTGCCAAGCTTCTCCTGTTGTGAGTTTAAGATAATCATCATTGGCAATCATTTTTAAAAATATTTCAATTTGCTCAGGAGTTTTATAACCAACGACAGGTTGAATCAAATCACCATTTTCCTTAAAAAAAACAATGGTAGGATACCCTGTAATTTTTAACGCGTGTGCTAATAAATGTTGAGAATTTCTTCCTTTTCTTCCTTCTTGATAATTAGGATTGGTGTAAGTGAAATCTTGATAAGTAACGGATTCTGTTCCTTCGGCATTGAACTTAACAGGATAGTAATTTTTATTGACGTACTTGATAACATCTTTGTTTCCAAAAGTATTTTTGTCTAGTAATTTACAAGGGCCACACCAACTCGTATAAACATCCATCAGTATTTTTTTTGGAGCTTCTTTTTGAGCCTCTAAAGCTTCATTCATTGACATCCATCGAATACCGTCTTGAGCGTATAAAGGTGAAATCAATAAAATGAGTATGATTATTAGTGTATTTTTTTTCATATCGATATTTTATTTAAAAACGCCTCGAAAGAGGCGTTTAGTATTTAATTCATTAAAATTAAAGCTTATTTAACTCCATGCATTAATTTTTTTACGATAGGCGTTAGACTCATTACCACCAGTCCCGCGATTATTGGAACAAATGTGAAAATTAAGAAAAACGTACTCATAGAATATTCTGATGTTATGGAATCGATCATACCCCCCATAGAGCCTGCTGCTTTGTTTCCTAGACCAATAGCAATGTACCATAGACCGAACATCATCCCTATTTTTGTAGCTGGTACTAATTTAGAAACATATGACAATCCAACAGGGGATAAACTTAATTCTCCTAGGGTATGCAATAAGTAAGCTAAAATTAACCAAATGATACTAACAGACGCTGTCTGGGCTCCTTGAGGTATACTTGCAGATCCATAAGCTAAAATTCCAAAGCCTAGACCCAATAAAATTAATCCAACTCCAAATTTAACTGTGGCTGGCGGATTAAACTTACTTTCCCATATTTTAGAAAAAAGTGGAGCAAAAGCAATAATATAAAAAGAGTTTAAAATCCCAAACCAAGAAGCTGGTATTTCTGTAGATTCTTCACTGAATTGAGTGTACAGCATCCAAATTACAATGAACCATATGATTAAAAAACTAAAGCCTAAAAACGTATTAGATAAAGCATATTTTTTAAATGTGATTTTAAATAATTGTAGTAATACATAAGTAATAATCATTAGGGGTATCACTGTAAGAAGCGTATTTGCTATTCTAAATATCAACGCTGAATCTCCCTCTAATACTCTGTTGGTATAATCTGCCGCAAATATAGTCATAGAACCACCAGCTTGTTCAAATGCAGCCCAAAAGAATACGGTGAATATAGCTAAAATACCAACTACAGTATATCGATCTCGTTGTACTTTATCAGAAACTTTTTGAGTGCCTCCATCCTTATTATTTTCAACTGCATCCGATAAATCAATTTCTTTGGTGGGTGCTAAACCTACATTACCAAATATACCTTGAGCAAACCAAAATTGCAACATTCCCAAAAACATAAATATTCCAGCTAAACCAAAGCCCCAATGCCAACCGATGGTTTCTCCTATGTAACCACACAGCATAATTCCAAGAAATGCCCCAGCATTTACTCCCATATAAAAAATGGTAAATGCGCCATCTTTTTTGTCTTGTGCATTGATATAAACCCCATTAATAATCGAGGTAATATTTGGTTTAAATAAACCATTTCCTGCAACTAGACAACCAATTCCTAAGTAGAGACCCCAAGGAGTGTCCATAGCCATAGAGGCATGTCCTAAAGTCATAATTAAAGCCCCAAAAGCTACTGCTTTTCGATATCCAATAAATTTATCTGCGATTAATCCTCCTAAAATTGGAGAAAAATAAACAAGCATAGTATAGGTTCCATAAAGACCAAGAGCTTCTTCTCTAGTCCAAGCCCAACCACCATCTAATAGGGCTGAAGTTAGAAACAATACCAGTAAAGCCCGCATTCCATAATATGAAAAACGTTCCCACATTTCAGTAAAAAATAATACAAACAATCCACTTGGATGCCCCATTAACAACTTTTGATTCATCTCTGAACCTTCAAATTTATACTTCGTTAAATCCATTTAATCTATTTTTAAATTATTAAATTATCAAAGCTTACAGAATGATTTGTGAAGCTATGCTTTTGTTTTTAAATATCTTCTAATTCTAAGTTTTAAGATTCACTATTTTGTAATTTTCCTTCTGCATCTTCTATACCATGGGTTAATACTTCTAGTTTTTTTCTGACTAAAAGGACCAGGCCACCCAATACTACACAAAAAACAGCAATACCAGTAAAAATAGTGTATTCTCCAAGACTTTCGGACCACTCTCCTAACAAACCAGCAAGTTTACTTCCAAATCCTGTCATCGCAAAATAAACACCCATCATAATAGATGCATATTTAACTGGAGAAAGCTTAGTTATAAAAGAGAGGGCTACAGGCGACAGACATAATTCTCCAACCGTATGAAATAGATAAGCCAATACCAACCAATACATTGCGGAGGATCCTGTAGACTCAAACTGAGCTGTTGCACCCGTCATGAAAAAGAAACCTGTTCCCATAATTATAAGACCCAATATCATTTTGTACAAAGAAGTCGATACTTTTCCTTTTAGTTTTCTATTAGCCCAAAATAAGGCAACTGAAGTTCCTAAAAAGATAATAAACATCGCATTTAAAGATTGGAACCAAGAAGCTGGAACTAACCAACCCATCAACATCCTATCAGTCTTTTCCATGGTGTATATATTCATTAAACCACCCGCTTGTTCAAATGCTCCCCAAAAAACAATAACCAATAAGAACGATATTAATAAAACAACGACCCTATCTTTCTCAATTTTGGTTAAAGGTTTTTTCATCAAGGCTTTTTCATCTTCATTTTGAGAAGCTCCTAAAAAATTACCAACATGCTTTAAATACTTTTGCCCTAAAACATATTGTAAGATTCCGAGCCCCATACCAATTCCTGCTAAACCAAATCCGTAGTGCCAACCATAAACTTCTCCAACATAACCTACAATTAAACTTGACAAAAATGCTCCTACATTAATCCCAATATAAAAAATAGTAAACCCCTTGTCTCTTCTAATGTCTCCTTTTTTATATAATCCTCCTACCATCGTAGAAATATTTGGTTTTAGCATTCCTACACCACAAACTATCAATACCAAACCTGTATAGAACGCCCACATTTCTTCGACTGCCAGAATACTATGACCAAAAAGTAAAAATATTCCCCCTACAAGTACTGATTTTTTTTGACCCAAAAATTTATCTGCAATAAATCCTCCGGGAATAGACATCACATAAACCATCATCGTGTACCATCCATATAATGCTAGGGCATCTCCGTTAGTCCAACCTAAACCAGCATTTTCTACATCGGTTTGTGCTACTAAATAAAGAACTAAAATAGCTCGCATTCCATAATAAGAAAAACGTTCCCACATTTCTGTAAAAAACAAAACGTAAAGTCCTATTGGATGGCCAAATAATTCTTTTTGATTGGCTTGAATTGTTGTTGTTGACATATCTTTATTTTTTTAATAGTTGTAAATTATTCGCTAATTCCTAAAATTTGTATTAGAACCACCTAATGACTCTTTAATAAAATTAGTCATTTTCTTGTAAAGATGACTTCTTGTTCTTCCTCCATAAATACTGTGGTTTTTATCGGGATAAATTGCCCATTCAAAATCTTTACCCTCTTGAATTAAAGCTTCAGAAAGACGCAAGGTGTTTTGTAAATGAACATTGTCATCTGCTGCACCGTGGATTAATAAAAAATCTCCTTCCATTTTATCTGCATAAGTAATGGGGGAATTATTATCATATCCAGATGGATTTTCTTGAGGTGTATGCATGTAACGCTCAGTATAAATAGTATCATAAAAACGCCAACTGCTCACCGGAGCAACTGCAATTGCCATGGAAAAAATATCGCTGGCCTGAAACAAACAATTGGAAGACATAAAACCTCCATAACTCCATCCCCAAATTCCAATTCTACTAGAATCAATATAGGGTAATTCTCCTAGCTTTTTTGCGACCGCTATTTGGTCTTCAACTTCATATTTACCCAACTCTAACTGAGTTATTTTTTTAAAATCTCTTCCTTTAAATCCTGTTCCTCTCCCATCAACACATACCACAATCATTCCATCCTGAACTAACATTTGGTGCCAATAATCATTTCCTCCTATCCACTGATTTGAAACACTTTGAGATCCTGGTCCTGAATATTGGTACATAAACAAAGGATACTCTTTTGTTTCGTCAAAATCTAAAGGTTTTAAAGTATACATATTTAATTGATTCCCGTTTATTGATAGGGTCGAATACTCCTTTGGAGAAATTTTATATTCTTTTAGTTTGTTAACTAAAACATCATTATTCATGATTTCTCTAATTACTTTACCATTTTTAGATTCATTTAAAGTGTAGGTATACGGAATCGTTGCACTAGAATAGGTATTTATGAAATAAGAGAAATCTGTACTAAAAGAAGCATTATTAGATCCCGTTTTATGCGTTAATCTTTTGACTTTTTTCTCTTTCAAAGACACTGAATAGACGTCCCTATTTATACTTCCATTTTGGGTACTGTTATAAAACAATAACCCGGTATTATTATCATATCCGTAATAACTGGTTACCTCCCATAAACCAGAAGTTATTTGTTGTTCATTTTTACCATTTTTATCATAAAGATAGATATGGTTCCAACCACTTTTTTCACTAGTCCAAATAAAATTATTGTTATCTAAAAAAGTTAAATCATCATCTATAGCAACGTAAGCGTCGTCTTTCTCTTGGTGTAAAAGGGACGTTGAATTATTATTTGAAACATCTACCAATATTAAATCTAATTCATTTTGATGACGATTTAATAATTGAACACTCAGTAATGATTTATCTTTAGTCCATTTTATTCTAGGGATATAATAATTATTGAAGCTAAAAAGATCAACTTGAGTGGTATGATTAGTTTCTAAATCATAAATATGCAGCGATACCTCCGCGTTTTTCTCTCCAGCTTTTGGATACTTAAAAACTTGCTGTGTAGGATATAATTCATTTCCCATAATATCCATTGAAAATTCAGGCACTTCAGTTTCATCAAATCTAATAAATGCAATTTTATCACCACTTATGTTCCAATCAAAAGCTCTTACTACAGAAAATTCTTCTTCATATACCCAATCTGTAATCCCATTAATAATTCTATTAATTTGTCCGTCAGAAGTGAGTTGTTTAGTTTCTCCAGACATTAAATCTTTAACATATAAATTATTATTAAAACCGTAAGCCAATTTGGAGGAATCTCCATTAAAAGTAGGCTCTTGTATTTGATTATCTGAAACTAAAGTAAGTTTCTTTAATTTTAAATCGTACACATAATAAATTCCTACCGACGAGCGTCTATAGATTTGTTTCAATTTTGTAGCTAATAATAGTTTGGTTTCATCATCACTAAATTGGTACGAAATAATATAATCAATCTCTTCAATATCAGTAGAATTCAGTAAAGTTTTAACTTTTTCTCCAGTTTTATAGTCATAGACATCGATTGTAGAAGTCTTACTTTTTCTATCATAATTGTAAATTGAATACTCTTTACCGTTATTCATAGAACGCAGCGCACTCAGGTATTCTGGTCTAAAAGTACCTCCATTAATATCATCTAATGAAATTGATTTTTCTTGTGCAGATAAAGTTGACATGGTTATTAATATTGATAACCATATACCCTTAGAAAATAATCTATTCAATTTATTGTTATTTTTTGATAGTTCAAGTTTACACAATTTTAACGAATTTATCCTACTTTTTTGAATTAAAAAGGAAGTTTAAGAGGCTAAAAAAAGTAAAAAGACTCTGTTTTAAATACTATATTTGTGAATCATAATTATTTTAAATATGCCACAGCCTGTCTCGGGGTTTTCAAAAAAAACTAAAGAAGAAAAAATTGAATGGTTAGTTTCCAACTACCTTCAAAACGACCCTTTGGTTGATAAAGTTTTAAAACAATATTGGAATGATGATGAAAAACTCCAAAAATTGCATGATGGATTTATAGAAAATGCCATCAGTAATTATTATTTACCTTTTGCGATAGCTCCAAATTTTTTAATTAACAATGAGCTATATTCAATTCCTATGGTTCTTGAGGAAAGCTCCGTAGTTGCTGCATCAAGTAATGCTGCAAAGTTTTGGCTAGACAAAGGGGGGTTCAAAGCCGAAGTGATCTCTACTGTAAAAAATGGTCAAATCCATATTAATTTTTATGGCGCAGAATCTGTCATAAAAAAGTTTTTTTCTGAAAATAAATCGAAATTGATTAATAGTATTTCAGAAATAGAATACAGTATGAAAAAAAGAGGTGGTGGCCTCATAGATATAAAGCTTATTAACTCTACTAAATCCTTAGAGGGCTACTATCAACTTCATTGTACTTTTGAGACTCATGACGCAATGGGTGCAAATTTTATAAATACTTGTTTAGAGGAAATAGCAAAGACATTTGAAAATAACTCAAAAAAATATTCGGAATTTTCAAATCTAAACGAGTATCCTGAAGTAGTTATGAGTATTCTTTCCAACTATGTGCCGGAGTGTCTAGTGCGGGCAGAGGTTCAGTGTCCTGTAAACGAAATGTCTACCAATGGGATAGATGGCGCTACCTTTACAACAAAATTTGTTAGAGCTGTAGAAATAGCCAAAGCTGAAACCAGAAGAGCAGTAACACATAATAAAGGAATTATGAACGGAATTGATGCAGTAATTTTAGCGACAGGCAACGACTTTAGATCTGTCGAGGCTGGAATCCATGCGTATGCGTCAAAAAGTGGAATGTACACGAGCTTAACCGATGCAAAAATAGAAAATAATCTTTTTACTTTTTCAATAGAAATCCCACTCGCAATTGGTACTGTTGGAGGACTAACTGGATTACATCCATTGGTTAAATTTGGATTGCTTTTATTACAAAACCCTTCAGCAAAAAAATTGATGCAAATTATTGCGGTAGTGGGGTTGGCTCAAAATTTTGCAGCCCTGCGATCCTTAGTTACTACTGGCATCCAAAAAGGGCATATGAAAATGCATTTAGCTAATATTCTAAATAAATTAGAGGCCACGTCATTAGAAGCAAAGCAGGCATTACAATATTTTGAAAATAAAGCTATTTCGTACAACGCTGTTACTACGTATTTAAATCAACTTCGAGAAATAAATTGAAACAAGAATTTTACAGTCACGGAAAATTATTACTCACCGCAGAATATTTGGTATTGGATGGAGCGGATGCACTTGCATTTCCTACAAAATTCGGGCAATCTTTAATTGTTGATAGTGGTAAAAAAAATACTATCGAATGGAAAAGTTATGATCACAACGATAGCCTATGGTTAGATTTCTGTTTTACAATTAAAGAAATAAAATTATTTAATCGAAAAGTTGAAAATGATCGCGATCGATTGCTTTCAATTTTAATGAATGCTCATAAAATAAATTCGTCATTTTTAGGAAATACAGATGGTTTTAGTATTGTGACTAAATTAGATTTTCCCAATAATTGGGGCTTGGGAACTTCATCCACACTAATTAACAATATTTCAAAATGGGCAAATTTAGATCCATATAAATTGCTGAATGTTACTTTTGGAGGAAGTGGTTATGATATTGCTGCCGCTAACAACGATCATCCTATTATCTTCACAAAAAAAGAAAATCAGTCTGTTTCAAAAAAACAACTTATCGATTGGGATTTTAGAGATCACTTATTTTTTGTTCATCTAAATAAAAAACAAAATAGTCGAGACAGTATCGCCAGCTACCGAAAAGTCCTTAAATCTAAAATTATTCAAATTCAAAAAATTAACGAATTAACAATCGCCCTATGTAATTGTAATAGCTTAACTGAATTTAAAAATTTGATTACACGTCACGAAAAAATCATATCGAACATAATTCAACAAAAGCCTATTAAAGAAGTCTTATTCAAAAATTATCATGGTGGCATAAAAAGTCTAGGAGCTTGGGGAGGTGATTTTATTTTGGCTACTGGAAATAAAGAGGATCATCAATATTTTAAAAATAAAGGCTTTAACACCATTATTCCATTTGGAAAAATGATACTATAAAAAAACCATTTTATTAATAAAATGGTTTTTTTATTTAAAGTTAATATACCTCTAGAAAAAGGTAGCTCTATTGTCTTCAATATCTGCTTCGTTTTTTAAAGCATTGTAAACATTTGTATTAAGAGATGACAGAGTACTCATGTTTAGCGTATTTGCAAAACTAGAATAGTCCTGTAATTCTGGTGCATTATTGACAGCTGTCACTTTTACCATATAGACTCCCTTATCGCCATCAATAAGAGCTGATGTTTCACCAGCTTTGAGACCAAATGCTGCACCCACAACTTTAGGCTCAGTCCCAGCTCCAGCTATAGTTGGATTTGCCATTGTAACAGCACTAGCTGATTTAACAGAAACATTTTGATTATTTGCTACAGTATTTATTTCTGTGTTGGATATAGATTGTCTTATTAACAATGCTTTTTTCTGATTTCTTAAAATCGGTGTGACTGTTGCGGATGCCTCAGCCAAACTTTTCAACCCTTTTGGATTTCTTCTAGTTAATTGAGCAATAATATAGCCATTGTTAGTATTTATCCTTTTTACGTCTCCAATAGTCGTTTCTTCATTAAATGCCCACGAAACTAACGTCCTGCTATTCTCGTTTATTCCAGGTAAATTTGAGTCCAATTCTCCTATTTTATTAATAGGATTTGATTTTAAATCGGAAGCTTCTGCCAATTCGTTAAAATCTGTTTCACTTGCAGCAATTTCAAATTTTGTTGCTTTAGAAAAAACTTCGTTAATTGTTTTCTCTGAGGCCTCTACCTTTTTAACAACCAAAGCTAATTTTATTGCTTTCTGAATATTTTTTTGATCTGATATTTGAATAACATGGAAACCAAAACTTGTTTCGGCAATTCCAATATCTCCAGTTTTATTATCGAAGACAAAATCATTGAAAGGCTTTACCATCCTTCCCGGTGAAAAATATCCTAAATCACCTCCTTTGTCTTTGTTTGATAAATCTTCTGAATATTCTGAAGCTAAATCATCAAATTTTCGTCGATTTCTTTTTACGACTCTTAAGATACTGTCTGCAAGTTTCTCAGCTTCTGCCTTAGTTCTTACAACATCCTGAGGAGCTGATGATAAACCAGCAAATCTTATTAGAATATGCTTAGCCTTTGCAGAATCTGCCATTTTTTTTGTGGCATATACTCTAGCTAAACTATAAGAATTTTCTTCTTTATAAGGACCGTAAATTTTGTTTAACTCTTGAGACATTAAATCAGAAGCAATGGCTTCAGGAAGTTGGTTTTTTAAAAACCACCTATCCGTAAATGTTACATCTGAATTTAAATTCACGTATTCAGCTATATCAGTTGTGGTTTCAAAATCATTAGTTAGCTTAGAAATGTCAGCTTTTGCATTTTCATTATCATCTGTTGACGGATCTTCATTAAAGGTAACGTATTGAATGTCCACTTGAGGATCTACTTCGTAATCTTTAGAGTTGGCCTTTATATAAGTCTCTATATCAGCATCTGTAATAACAACATCTGCATCTGCTATATTTGTGTATGGAATTTGCATATACTGCAGGTCCATATTGTCATTTTGGTAATGATACTCTTGTTCCCCTTCAACTAAAGTAGTAACCAAACCTCCTTTTATCATGTTGAAATAAGTGCTTTCTAGTACAGAGCTTTCTGTATCTGACTCAAAATCTAACCAAGCATTATAAGCTTGTGGATTTCCATTATCAGCGGCATTTTTTACATTAGCGAGGTATTCTTGTAACTTTAATTCGTTGAATAAACCAAATTCGTCTTGAAAAGTTGGATTGTTTGCAAGTGAAGTCCTCAACGAATTATTGATTTGTTCTTTTTCAGCTGTTAATCCTAAAGACTCGTATTGCTCAGAAAAAATTACACGCCTTAATTCTCTATCCCAAACAATATTCATTGCTTGATTAGTTTGTGAATTTGGCCCTAAATTACGTTGAATTGTTTCAACCTTTTTCATGAATTGTTCACGAGAAAGATCGACTCCATTAATTGTAGCTACTGTACTTTCTCCTTTTGGTGTTGAATTACCATTACCTATAACACCACTTAATACAAAAGAAAATAATGCAAGCGCGATAATAATTATTAAAAATATTCCGTGTTTTCTTATGTCGTTTAAAATTGCCATTTTTAATTATATTTTACCTTTTCTTTAAGTATTGCAAATTGAAAAGGATTAATTTATCATTGTTTATTTATTAAATCGTAAACTGAGAGTATTATAAAAGCACTTTACTTTAGTAATATCAGTGGGCGAAAATACTATTTTCCTACCATTAATAAAAAAGTTAAATTGAAAAAATCGGGGAAAAAGTAAAAAACTAATCTACAGGAGTCAATTTAACTTCAACTAGTTCAATTTTTGTTTCAGATACTTCCATAATGTTAAAGGTAAAATTCTCAAAAACAACAATTTCTCCTTGGTTAGGAATGTCTTCTGTAATACTTACGATCATACCCCCTAAAGTTTCATAATTTTCACTTTCTGGCAACTTCAGCTTGTACGTTTCATTTAGATAATCAACTTCTAACCTAGTTGAAAACAAATAATGATTTTTGCCTATTATTTTTTCAGTTAGAATCAGTTGATCATGTTCATCTTCAATTTCTCCAAATAATTCCTCAATGATATCTTCTACAGTAAGTATTCCTGAAGTTCCTCCATATTCATCTATAACCACAGCAATACTTTTGCTTTTTTTTGTCAAAATATTTAAAACGTCCTTGATTAGCATTGTTTCAGGAACGAATACCACAGGGATCAGTATATTCTTTAATGATTTAGGTTTTTTGAAAAGTTCAAATGAATGGACATAGCCTGATATGTCGTCAATGTTTTCATTAAAAACTAAGATTTTAGAAAGACCTGTTTTTGTAAAAAGTTCACTTAATTCTGTTGGCGAGGTATCTATGGGAACCGCAACAACTTCGGTTCTTGGTATTAGAACCTCTCTAGACTTTACATCAGAAAAATCTAAGGCATTCTGAAAAATTTGAATTTCACTATCAACCTCATCTTCTGTTTTTACCGTTTCCATTTGCTCTGAAATGTAATTCCCTAATTCAATTTTACTAAAATTTAATTGAACATGATCACCTTCTGTTTTAAAAAACAACTTTAGTAGTTGATCTGAAATCCAAATAACAAATTCTGAAACAATTGAAAATAACACATAAAAAATATAACCTGGTAATGCAAAAAACTTAACCAAACTATTCGCATAAATTTGAAAGAATACTTTAGGTAAAAATTCTGCTGTTATTAGTATAATTATGGTAGAAATAAGAGTTTGTATTAATAATGCTAAAAATCCGTTAAGAGCTAAGATTTGAAATGTATTGATATAATTCATCAATAAATCTCCCATAAAAAATCCATAAATAACAAGGGCAATGTTATTTCCAATAAGCATTGTTGCAATGAATTTTGATGGTCTTTTGGTGATTTTTTGTAAAATCAATGAAATAAACCCTTTCTGTTTTTTTTCTATTGCTAGATGAACTTTATTTGAAGAAACATAAGCAATTTCCATCCCCGAAAAAAAGGCAGATAAAATCAACATACATATAATTACTACAACACTATGTTCCATAAAAATAAAAAATCTTTCTTAACAAAAATAATACAATAGACTGGTATTTCTATTTCTTGTTATTTTCTATTTTTTTTCTAAAATTTCTTTTGAAGAAAAACATGAAAATAGCAATAATGGTAAAAAACATAAATAAAAAAGCTCTGTTTTTATCGGTACCCCAGGACGAAACTGAAACGTAAACAGATAGGGCTGCCATCACAAGATATAAGTATTCAAATAATATATATAATTTATTTCCCATTTAATTTTTGTTTTTATCTACCAATTGTATTCCTTGATTATTTCTAGATAAAAAAGTAGTGAACTCTTGATTTGAATCAAATTGAAGACCATCGTTATAAGATCCATCAGCAAAAATGATTTGATAGGGCTGATTGGTGAAAATCCATTCGTTAGCTTGATCCCAATATAGCTGATTAGCTTTAACAATTGTACTATCTGATGTAGTAATTTTTACATTCCCAATTAAATCTACGATTCCTGTATTTTTAAACTGCACTGCATAATCTGACGTTACTGTACTTTTATTTTCTTTATCCCAAAAGTATAAGGTTATTCCCTCTGGAAATTCTTGATAAGGAAATTCGAAATTTGAATAGTCTTTTAATAAAGGGGCTAATAAATTAACTGTTACTTTTCCTGAATCTGTATACTTTAAATTAATTGTCTTTCCAACGGCAACAGGTTCTTCGTCTTTAAGATTCATTTTTTGTATGTTATTGTAATTTCCTTCACATGAAAAAAGCGTAATGACTGCTGTAAGCATCATTACGCTTTTTAACATATGTTTGAATCTAATCATATTTAATTTCCTCTTATAAACTAGGTACTTTTACACTACCGCCAATCCAGCAATTAAAACTGATTGTTTTGCCTGCCATACCATCTGAAAATATATCACTTTTACTTGGGGCTCTTTGTCTGTAACTACTTGCTGCTCTTCTCGCCTCTGATGCAATAGATGCGTCAACCAATCCAGCTTTGTCAGCCATATTTGCGGCCAACCAGTTAACCGCTCTTTTTTCAAAAACGGTAGCACCACAGTCATTTGAGCTTTTTGAATACATTTGTGCTATTCTTAAATAACATCTCCCCTGAGAAGGGTTGTATTTTAATGATTTATTATAATAGGACCTTGCTGATCGATAACTACCTTGCTTTCTTTTCAATTCAGCTATTCTAAAATATATTCTAGCTTTCTTAAAGTTATCTCCTTGCATCGATGCAGATTCTTCCAAATACTCAATTGATTTTGAAATGTTCCCTTTATTTCTTTCT
>JAAEPP010000200.1 GCA_024232495.1 Flavobacteriaceae bacterium | reverse complement strand
TTATACTATCCTTGAAATTTGTTGTTGATATAGGAGTTATTGGCTCGCTAGAGTCTCTTTGGTGAAATTGTGTTTTGTAAGCAAATACTGCCTCTAATTTTTTATCTAAATATCCTGATACATCGACCACAAAATCAGGTTCAACATTTTTCCATTGCATATAATGATAAACTTTACTTGGTCTCCAAGGTTTTTGCAACACTCCTTTTTCGTCTTCTGTCTTTATCTTTTGCAGTCCACTTAAAAAACAAGAATGACTTGTTAAGTCACTAGCTTTAGGGTGGTCAATATGACGATCATCAAAGGCATTGCATAAAATAATATCAGGTTGGTATTTTCTAATTTGTGAAATAAGCTTCATTTGATGCTCTTTATCATTGATAAAAAAACCATCTGCAAATCCCATATTGATTCTAAAACTTGCACCTAATATTTTTTTTGCATTTTCAGCTTCCTTGTCTCTAGTTTCTGCAGTCCCTCTAGTACCTAACTCTCCTCTTGTTAAATCTATAATTCCAACAGTGCGCCCTTGAGCAATTTCTTTTGCCAGGGTTGCTCCTGCTCCTAATTCAATATCGTCTGGATGTGCACCGATAGCTAGTATATCTATTTTCATTATTTATTTTATTTAGTTACTTTTAGTAAAAGCTTGTTTTAAATCTAGAATTAAATCATTGGAATCTTCTATTCCTACTGAAAGTCTTAATAAACCCTCGCTTATTCCTTGCTTTTTGCGTTCTTCTTCTCCTAATAATGCATGCGAGGCTTTTGATGGCGCTAATATAGTAGACTCCACTCCTGCAAGGCTCATGGAAGGTTTTATAAGTTGTAAAGAATTTAAAAAGGTTTTTCCATTTATTGATTTTTCCAATTCAAACGATAGCATTCCAGTATAGCCGTTCATTTGTTTTTTTGCGATGTTATGATTGGGATGCGATTTTAAACCAGGATAAAAAACTTGACTTACCAATGGATTTTCTGTCAACCATTCAGCAATTATTTTAGCATTATTATTTTGTGCCCTTACTCGTAATGCCAAAGTTTTCATACTTCGCTCCAGTAGCCATACTGCATATTCACTCAAACTTCCTCCTAAGTTTTTTGCTAAATTCCAAATTTGATCAATATGTGCTTGCGATGAAGCGATAGCACCTGCACAAATATCACTGTGACCTCCTAAATATTTGGTAGCACTGTGAATTACTACATCAATTCCAAAATCTACTGGAGTTTGATTGATGGGAGAAGCAAATGTATTATCAATTAGACTTATTAAATCATTATCTTTTGCTAATCTGGAAATCATCGTTAAATCTGTAATTTTCATCAATGGATTAGATGGAGTTTCCACATAAATTACTCGTGTATTTTTTTTTATTTTTGATTTAAAATCCTCCTCTAAAAAACCATCGGTAAAGTCGTATTCAATTCCATATTTAGGAAATTCTTCCACAATAAAATTATAAGTGCCCCCATAAATAGTTTGTTGAACCACCAAATGATCTCCTTTCTTTAAATAGGCTAAAAGTGCTGTACTAACCGCAGCCATTCCACTACTTAAAATGAGTCCAGCTTCTGTTTTTTCTAAAGCAGCAATTTTTTTACACAATGCTTCTTGGTTTGGTGTATTAAAATATCTTGGATATCTTGATACTTCAACATTTTCATACGCATAGGAATTCGACATAAAAAGAGGAGAAATTGCTCCTTTGTACTGTTCATCTTTCACTTCGCCTATGTGAGTACAAATGGTATTAATACCCATGCTTTTATTTTTCATTTTACAGATTTTAAGTCGTTAAATTTATTAAATACTTGAGAGGTTTGCTATCTTTATGCGATGAAAATTTTACTCACCCATATCAAAGAGTTGCTTCAAGTCCGTGACAATCCTGTCGATAGACTATGTGGTAATCAAATGAAAACACTGCCAACTATAAAGAATGCGTGGCTTTACTTAGTCAATAATAAAATCCATGATTATGGTACAATGGATTCTATACCCAATTTAGACGCTGACAAAATTATTAATTGTAGCGGAAGCATCGTTTTACCAACTTGGTGTGATTCTCATAGTCATCTTGTATATGCCGGTAATAGAGAACAAGAATTTGTAGATCGAATAAATGGCCTTTCATATCAGGAAATAGCAGCCAATGGTGGGGGAATAATTCATAGTGCAAAAAAACTTCAAGCGACCTCTGAACAAGACTTATTCACTCAATCTGAAAATCGTTTAAATCAAATAATGAATTTAGGTACTGGTGCTATCGAAATAAAATCAGGCTATGGTCTTACACTCGATGCAGAGCTAAAAATGCTTAAAGTCGCCAAACAACTAGGAGAAAAACATCCTATTAAAGTGAAAACTACTTTTTTAGGGGCGCATGCAGTACCTCCAGAATTTAAGAACAATAAACAAGGATACTTAGATCACATTTGTAATGATATGTTGCCCAGAGTGGCAGAGGAAAAGCTAGCTACGTATGTAGATGTTTTTTGTGAAAAAGGTTATTTTTCTGTAGCCGATACGCACCAATTATTAATAGAGGCTAAAAAATATAATTTAATACCAAAAATACATGTCAATCAATTCAATGCAATTGGAGGTATCGCAATAGGTGTAAAACACCAGGCACTTAGTGTAGATCATTTAGAGGTTTTAACCGATGATGATATTTTAGCTTTAAAAGGATCTTTAACTATGCCAGTAGCTTTACCTTCCTGCTCCTATTTTTTAGGTATCCCTTACACTCCTGCAAGGAAAATTATTGATGCTGGGTTGCCTTTAGCGCTTGCTACAGACTACAATCCAGGCTCCACTCCTAGCGGTAATATGAATTTTGTAGTGGCCACCGCGTGTATAAAAATGAGATTAACACCAGAAGAAGCGATAAATGCTGCTACGATCAACGGGGCTTATGCAATGGGGCTTAGTGGCAGTCATGGCAGTATCAGTAAGGGAAAAAATGCTAGCGTAATTATTACCAAAGAAATTCCATCCTATAGCTATTTACCATATGCTTTTGGAAGTAACTTAATTCAGCAAGTGATCATTAATGGTCAGTTGATTCTTTAAATTTATAAACCAATAAAATTAATTATTTAAGATTAGTATTTAATAAATAACAAATGCAAAAACAACTCATAGAATGTGTTCCAAATATTAGTGAAGGTCGTGATTCAAAAATTATAGAAATCGTATCGAAAATCGTTGAAACAGTCGAAGGGGTGACACTTTTAGATGTTGATCCTGGAAAGGCAACTAACCGGACCGTTATCACCTTTGTAGGAGAACCTCAGTTAGTTATTGAGGCAGCTTTTCGATTGATTAAGAAAGCAGCAGAGCTTATCGATATGAGTAAACATACTGGAGAACACCCACGTTTTGGTGCTACGGATGTTTGTCCGCTTGTTCCTATTTCTGGAATTAGTTTAGAAGAAACCGCTCGATATGCACACCAATTAGGAGAACGAGTTGGAAATGAATTAGGAATTCCTGGTTATTTTTATGAAAATGCTGCTAGAGAAGAGAAAAGAAAAAATCTTGCAAATTGTAGAAGTGGCGAATACGAAGGGCTATCTGCTAAATTATCAGATCCCGATTGGAAACCTGATTTTGGTTCAACTCAATACAGCAACGAGGTAGCAAAAACAGGTGCCATCGCAATATCTGCTCGTGACTTTTTAATTGCTTATAATGTAAATTTAAATACCACTTCAACTCGAAGAGCAAACGCAATAGCTTTTGATATTCGAGAAGCAGGTAGAATTAAAAGAGATGGAAATCCGATTACTGGTAAAAAAATATTAGACGCCAACGGAGAACCCGAACGAGTACCTGGAAAACTTAAAGCCGTGAAAGGAATCGGTTGGTATATCGATGAATACGGAATTGCTCAAATATCTTACAACCTAACCAATATAACGATTACTTCCATGCATGAAGCTTTTGATGAAAGTTGTAAAGCAGCATTGAAAAGAGGGATTAGAGTAACAGGTTCTGAGATAATTGGATTAATCCCACTACAAGCAATGTTGGATGCAGCCGATTATTATTTAATAAAACAAAAACGATCTCTAGGAATTTCAGAAAGAGAAAAAATAAAAATTGCTGTTAAATCATTAGGGCTAGATGACTTAAAACCTTTTCATCCAGAGGAAAAGATCATCGAATATATGTTAGAAAATAATGAAAAAAAATTAATTGATTTTAAATTAAATGATTTTGCAGACGAAACTGCTGGAGAGTCAATGGCTCCTGGAGGCGGTTCTATTTCGGCCTATGTTGGAGCTCTTGGTGTTTCTCTAGGAACCATGGTAGCTAATTTGTCTGCCCATAAGGCTGGATGGGATGAACGATGGGAATTTTTCTCAGATTGGGCTATAAAAGGTCAGGAATATAAAGAACAGCTTTTATTTTTAGTTGATGAAGACACCAATGCTTTTAATAAAATTATCGATGGTTTTAGAATGCCTAAGGATACTGATTTAGAAAAAAAAATAAGGTTAGATTCCATAGAAAATGCTACCAAATATGCAACCGAAATTCCATTTAAAGTGATGGAGACCTCCTTTCAATCGATGGAGATTATGCAAGCCATGCTAAAGGATGGTTTAAAAAATTCACTATCCGATGCAGGGGTTGGAGTACTTTGTGCCAGAGCGGCTGTAATTGGAGCTTACTTTAATGTGCGAATTAACGCTAAAGACATTAAAGACAGAGATTTTGCAGCAGATATTTTAAATAAAGCTGCTACTATTTATGAAAAGACTATTGCATTAGAACAAGAAACTATCTCTTTTATCGATTCACAAATGTAATGGTAACGTTCAGGATTTTAAACATCATAATAATCTAATTCTAGATGATTTATTTTCATATCTATCATCTTGGCTAAAAATTTTTTATTATTTCGATAATTTCTATTTTTCTTAAACTTTATAAAATGACCATTTGAATGTATGCTAAATCTTTTATTACTATAAGTGACAAGACGGTAGTATGGCACAATCCATGAATAACGGTCTAATTTATTACCAAAATGAATAATGATTCCTTTATCTCGTAACTCAATATTGGCATAACTGATTGAATTGGGGTGAAGATTTTCGGGTTTTAATTGTGTACTTAATTCTTCTATAATTAATCGACTCGAACCAACACCTCGCATTTTAATTTTTTTTAAAAATGAAAAAGGAGGCCCGACTGAAAGGGCACTTTCTTTTGAGTAGTCTTTATTTTTGTAGGTCGTATTAAAAAGCATTATTAGTTTTTTAAGTTTTCTAGAAATAACTCTCCATTTGAGAGATGCTGATGTTGTTTTTCTTGAGGCATTTTATCGAACATTCTTACCAGCATTCCTAAACGAGGATTTGATAAAAAGAAATCTCGATGGACATTCATAAAACGCCAAAATAAGCCGTCCCAAACAGATTGCCACTCTCCTTTTTTATAATTACTCATTTTCATTAAATAATTACTACCGCTTATATAAGGTTTTGAAGCTAATAATCCTCCATCAGCAAATTGACTCATACTGTATACATTGGTTACCATGACCCAATCATAGCTGTCAATAGATAATTCCATAAACCAACGATAAACCTCATCTGGATCAAACTCACATAATAACATGA
Source organism: Flavobacteriaceae bacterium (assembly GCA_024232495.1). Lineage (GTDB taxonomy): Bacteria > Bacteroidota > Bacteroidia > Flavobacteriales > Flavobacteriaceae > Marifrigoribacter. The sequence continues at coordinate 16,838 of JAAEPP010000200.1, read as the reverse complement.
AGTTACCTACTACCATCAAACGTTCAATATGATGGCAATAGCCTGTTTCTAACAACTTTTTAATGGTAAGGTCTATAGGAGGAATACCTGTGGTACCATCATAAAATGATTGTGGTATCTTCTTTTTAAAGTTCCAAAAATTAGTAGTTCGTGCATCAACTCCACGAGCTTCGTAAATACCTCTAACAAATTCTCGCCATCCAATAATCTGTCGAACAAACCCTTCTGTTGAATTAATGGGAATATCGTTTTGCTCTGCGAATGAAAGGCATTCTTCAATGATCTTTTTAGGACTAATTAAACCAACATTTAACATGGGAGTTAAAACACTATGATTTAATATGGAGTTTTCGGCTACAATGGCATCTTCATAGATACCAAAATCCATAAATCGGTACTCAAAAAATTGATGAAGCCACTTATTAGTCAAATCAAAATTAATTGGGTAAAGTGGCGTATCAGTAAGGTTTCCAAAATGATTTGAGAAATTTTTAGCAACATAAGTTTTAGCCTCTTCATAAAAAGGGTCGGTATCTGGAAAAATAATTGGAGGTGGTGTTTTTGTTTTTGGATATTTTTTTCTGTTCTGTGTATCATAAGTCCAAGAACCTCCTACGGGTTTTCCATCTGTTTCGAGAAGAATTCGATTGTTTTTTCTTTGTTCAATATAAAAAGAGGTCTGATTGTACTTTTTTTTGTCCAACTTAAAAAAAGAAGTCAGATCGCCTTTTGAATTTAAAAATAAAGGAGAAGTATATTGTTTGTAAGTAAACCCCTCTTCTTTCAAGCCTTTGTTTAATCGCTTTTGCAACCAATTATCTGTGGGATCAATATAGTTGATATGGGTATATCCGCTACGTTTTAATTCTGGAATAAGAAAACGAATATCTGCTATTTTTTCAGTAGATTCAATATACGTTACAGCTATTTTTTTTTCTTTTGTTACATAATCTGCATACCATTTCATAGTTGCCCGGTGAAAAGCAATTTTTTGTTTATGAAACTTGTAGTGTTTGAAAAATAAATATTCTTCAACTAAATAAATAGGCTCTTTATTTTCAAAAATTGGAGAATTTTGAAATAATTGATGTGGAAATACTACGTTTAAACTTTTCATTTGTTTTTTCTGCAGCGTTCGCTACAATATTTTACTGCTTCCCAATCCTTTTTCCATTTTTTTCGCCAACTAAAAGGACGATCACATACTGGACAAATTTTCTGAGGAAGATTTTTTTTATTCATTTTTAAAATTTTGGTACTTGTTCTACTCGTGCATATGGATGCGTTTCAATTTTTTTTAAGGTATAGTAACTGTTCAGTCCTGAAATTCCTACACTGTTTGTAAGCTCTAAATCAATGTCGTTATTGACAATAGCATTTTCTGGGATGATTAGTTGTTCTACTTCACCAATAACCATGATGGTACCGTTATTTTTAATATCTAAGGATTCTTTAAAACACATTCCTATTTTTAAATTACTTTCTTTAACAAAAGGAGCTTTAAAATTTGCTTGATACTCCTCGGTAAGTTTGCAACGTTCAAATTCTGATACTTCGGAATCAAATTTAGCAGAGGTATAATGTGCTTTTTTAATAAATTCAGGATGAATATGATTTATGGTATACTGTCCAGTCTTTTGGATATTGGTATATGTATGTCCAAACTTTAATCTTCTGGGTCTTGATATAAATCCCAATAGTGGAGGATTACTACCTAAGTGCACAACAGAACTAAAAATAGCCAAATTTGTTTTGCCTTCATCGTCAATAGTACCAACTAAATTTGCCGGCTTAATTCCAGTAATTGAATTGATGATTTTTAATCTCGACACACGATCTAATTCTTGTATTTGTTTATTAGTATATCTCATATTAACGATTATTTACATGTGTTTTAATTATACGTTTCTTCTCTTTTAATACTATTGGGTGTTTTTTATGATTCCATATTTTCGAACGTGCAGTTTTGGCACTTTCTTTTAAATCTACAATAGGCTTAGGATAATGATTACCAATAACAACATCATAAAATAGTTGTTCCATCGCTGTCATATTCCAAGGCTCATGGATGTGCGAAATAGGAATTTCGGCTAATTCAGGAACCCATTTTTTTATAAATAAACCTTTTGGGTCATGTTCATATGAATTTTTAACTGGGTTGTATAAACGAATAGTATTAATTCCGGTTGTTGCGGCTTGCATCTGAAATTGAGGATAATGAATTCCTGGCTCGTAATCTAAAAAAAGGTTTGCAAGATGATAAACACCATCACGCCAATCTTGGTCTAAATTCATTGTAAAAAATGAAACTAACATTGCACGCATTCTAAAATTTATCCAACCCGTTTGAATAAGTGCACGCATACAAGCATCAATAAGAGGGTACCCAGTTTTACCAAATTTCCATGCTTCTATATAGTGTTGATTTTTTTCATGAGGTAAAAACTCATAGCCTTTATTAATACAATGAGTCTCGTAGGTACATTCTACCTCAAATTTTTGTATAAAATGACAATGCCACTTTAATCGAGTTAACATTCCATTAAAAGCTCTTTTATTGTTTTGTCGATTTGGATGTTTACCAACAAATTGAAAGACTTGTTTGATACTCAAATTTCCCCAAGCTAAAAAAGGAGATAGCCTACTGCAACTCGATCTACTCTCATTAGGTTTCGATATATGTTTATGATAATTAAAACCTCTAAGTTGAGTAAAAGTGTTTAAATATTTCCAAGCATTACGAGCTCCTGCAGGTTGAAATTGTTTTGGATATTTTTTAAGTGTTTTTTCAAATTCTTGAGGTAACAAAAAGGGATGAGTAATTTTTTTAAGTTTTGCACAAGAGTACGTATTTAAAATCTGAGGTTCGTTCATAGTTGCAAACCATTTCTTGTTCCAATCTACTCTATTTTTTATTCCCCTAAGAATACCATCTCTTTGTGACTGAGACCACACAATATCATTTTTTTTAGAAAATGATTCAACACGTTGATCTCGAAGCCATGTTTTTGCTATACCACTTTCACGATAACTAAAGATATTTTTAATCGTATAATATTGATTAAAAAAAAGAAATACATCTAAAGCCTCTCCATAAAATACATCTACACTACGATTGTATTTTAATAGCTCCATATCGAGTACTTGAATCGAATGGTAAGTAAATTGCAAATGTCTATCGCTTGTATCAAAATGATTGATCAAGCTTGGCTCATATATATAAATGATAAGGTAAGATTGGCCCGATTTTTCGGCACGAAATAAAGGTTCATGATCTTGAGAGCGAAGGTCACGCTTTAACCAAACAATATTTATTTCTTTTTTTATCAATAGATTAATTTTTTTTTACATTTTTTCCAGTACGAGAAAAAACTTGGATAGTATCCTTTAACGTCAAAAATAAAATCTCTTGGTACTTTAATTCCAGAATAATGTGAGTTGAGCGGATGTTCCTTGTAATTGACTTCACTTGGAGCGTGATCTAAAATAAAATCATTAAACTCACCGACATATAGCTGAATGTTATCAATATTATTTTTGCTAAATTCCAACATAAAATTCATGCTGTTGAGAGATATTGGATACTCATTAAAATGTGAGGGCTCAAGCAATAGTATTCTGTTGGCACAAATTTCTTGATCCCAAAGAGGGTCTAAATTGTAAAAATTATAAATATAAGTAGGTTTTTTCTCATCAATTTTGATGAATTCTTTCTCAGGTAAAGGTGTTTTGAGTAAATAGAAATTAGTCTCTAAGAGTTCTTTTGGTATTTGTAAAGTATCAAAATCATCATAAGAGATATCTAAAAAGGTATTGCTTTGTTTTGTGTGACAATACCTATTAATGTTGTCTTGATTTGCAATATATTTTTTATTGGAGTTAGTTCCGGCTACCCATTGCCAACTCAAAGCGTTACTTGCCCAGTCAGCATCTAAAAGATGATAATACATCCACTTTGCAGGAAAACTCCAATGACTTTGAGCTACATTACATGCTAATGAAGCGATATACATTCGTAGATGATTGTGTAAGTAACCATTGTTATAAAAATTAACAATAGCAGTGTCTATCGCTTTTATACCGGTATTGGCTTCTACGATAGACTTTGAGATTGCAGTATTGGAAACTTTTAACTGTTTGTTTTTTAAATCGAAATTAATTTCTTTTTCCTTTGCTATCCAAATCTGTTGCCAATAATCTCTCCAAGTAAGTTCTTGGATAAACTTTTCTGATTGTTTTACCGAATAACCTAAATTTAGTACTTGTTGAAATATATCTTTAGTAGAAATTATACCTCTTGAGATATATGGAGAAAGATAAGAAACTGAGCCATCAATATAATTTCTGGTGTTGGAATATTTTACAGGGTTTATTTGCTGTATACGTTCTTGGACTTCCGAAAAGTGTAAAGGAAACTTTATTATTTTCACATCGATATTTTGTGTAAATATATAAAATGTTTAACTATTCTGCAATTTAGTTAAACAACGACTTTGTAAAAATTATTAAATTGATAATTAATACGGATTTTATCGCTGCATTTTGAAGATGACGATAGCATGAGGAAAAGTAATGGAAGCTAATAGAGCAACAAAAAGAAGATTAAATAATGCCGTGTTATCAGCAGTATAATAGGAGAGCAAACAAATACCAATAACCGACAAGCCCCAGTACAAAAAAGAAACTCTTAAATATTTGACAACATTGGGTAAATTAGTTTGACCATAAATATTAATAATTTGGTCATTGAGAGATGGTAACGCATGCCATACTATAAAATAGATAGCAAAGGACCACAATAACGTTGAATTACTAAACAATATGTAAAATAAAATTACGTAAGCTACTTCTTCAATTAATACTATTAATGATTGTCTGTTCTTAGAATAAAAAATATAGTAGATCAGAAGAATTCCAAATGCTATAAACAAGGGATAAATGAAAACAGCAGTACTCAAATTTATTGTAGTGATATCCTTAATAATTATAATCACTTCATCACTATGTGTATGAAATATTAAAAAAAACACCATTAAACCATAAACTAAATACAAAATATATTTTGACCAATGAATCGATTTTATTTTTTCTGCGAGATGTTGTTCACCAAAATGATAACCGCTAAAAATAATAAAGAGAATTAAGCCTAGACTTGGGAAAATTAAAAAAAAACAAAAACTAAATAATACCACAAAGACATAAATAGAAAGTTTAGTTCTGAAAGTATATTTTTTTTCACCACTAAAATTTCCAATTAGTTTTAAATCGTTAGAGCCGTGAAGAACTCCTAAGCTTAACACAAAAATGTAAGCAAGTAAATTTTCTATGTCAATTCCAAACTGTGTAGTTATCCATAAAAAGAAGAATGTTAGTAGTAATTTGACAGTTTTTAAGTTCAATTTTTAGTAATTTGATAATAAATATATTAAAAAAATTACAAAATAATAATAAAAGTATTTTTTTTTGTTTAATAATTTGTTATGTTTGTTAAACTTTTAAAAACAAATATATTATGAAAACACTTTTAAGTATGATTGCTTTGGTGCCTGAGATGGCTTCGACTGACTATGTTGGTTTTACATTTTTTGTTGGTTGTATGGCTATGATGGCCGCTTCTGCATTTTTCTTTTTATCGTTAAACCAATTCGACAGCAAATGGAGAACTTCTGTTCTTGTGTCTGGTTTAATCACATTTATTGCAGCAGTCCACTACTGGTACATGAGAGATTACTTTGCTTCAACCGGAGATTCACCAGTATTCTTCCGTTACGTTGATTGGATTTTAACAGTTCCGTTAATGTGTGTTGAATTCTACCTAATATTAAAGGTGGCAGGTGCAAAACAAAGTTTAATGTGGAAAATGATTGGTTTATCTGTAGTTATGTTAGTTACAGGATATTGGGGAGAGGCTGTTGCCACTGACCAAGCAGCCCTTTGGGGAGCAATCTCTGGAGCAGCTTATTTCTGGATCGTTTACGAAATCTGGTTGGGTGGAGCTAAAAAACTAGCTGAAGCAGCTGGAGGAGATGTTCTTAGTGCTCACAAAATTCTATGTTGGTTTGTCTTAGTAGGTTGGGCTATTTATCCAGTTGGATACATGGCAGGAACTGAAGGATGGTACAGCGGAATATTTGGTGGTTTAGACATGGATGTTATTTATAACATTGGTGATGCTATCAACAAAATAGGATTTGGTTTAGTAATTTATTCTTTAGCTGTTAAAAAACAAGCTTAAAATAATTACTTTATAAATAATTTTTTTAAAAAGCGTAATCATAAATGGTTACGCTTTTTTTCAAACTTATGTTTTAATAACACTAGTTTTATTTTATGAGTTCAAAAAGCTGACGCTGATAAATAATTTCATTATGACTAAAAAAAATAATATAGTAAAAACTCTTTTTGACTTGTTTCTATCTGAAGATACTCGCCTTAAAACAGAAAAAATAATATTAAAAGTAGCTTTGATTAGTTTTTTAATTCATTTGGCTATCATTTATTTAATGAAATTTGATTTTATAAATTTATCATCAAACTCAGAGCTTCTTAAAAATCCAATTTCAGCTATTTACACGCCATTTTCATTTATTCTTATCTATGAAGTATATCTATTAATTTATTACCTTCCTAAATCATTTACAACTTACATAACCAAGCAATACGAAATTATAACATTGATTATCATACGAAAGTTGTTTAAAGATTTATCTGCGCTAGAACTAACTGAAAATTGGTTTGAGATTAAAGGCGATTTACAGTTTACATACGATTTAATTGCTTCGCTTTTACTATTTTATTTAATATTTTTATTTCAAAAACAAGGAAAAATAAAACAGATACAAGAAGTAAATATTAAGCCTTTTATTGAAAAGTTCGTGAATAAAAAGAAGCTTATTGCAGTTATCCTAGTGCCTTTGTTTTTTTTTATGGCCCTTTACACATTTATTGACTGGTCATCTGGCATTTCAATTGTCTCCAATGATTTTCTAACTTTTCAAAGCATCAACAATTTATTCTTTGATAAATTTTTTACGGCACTTATTTTGGTGGATGTAATTTTACTATTAATATCATTCTTTTACACCGATCAATTTCATAAAATTATTAGAAATTCGGGATTTGTTATTTCTACCATCTTAATAAGAATGTCTTTTGGCGTAAACGGATTGATAAGTACCATATTGATCGTTGTAGCAGTTCTTTTTGGGCTAGCAATTATAAAGATTCATAACAATTATGAGAAGAGTGAATTAGCTTAATTTTTTTTAAAACTAATTTTATAGATACACAAATTAGAAGTTTCCTTGTAAACTATTCAATAATAACTTTTTGTAAACTTTTCGTATTATTAATAAAAGCCTCAATAAAATAAATACCAGAGTTCAAACTACTAACATCAATAAATTTAGTGTCATTATTTTTTTCAAGCACTAATTTACCCTGATAATCATAAAGCTTTACTTTAGTTATTGATTCTTTTGAAATTAAATTAATCTCATTTTTGACTGGATTCGGATAAATTTTTAAAGCCTTCTTGTTTTGAGAATTGATAGTGTCCTCTATACCTAGTGGATTTTCTTGGTAAACCCTTACGTAATCAATAATCATTGCACTTTCAGTATATTGAGGGTTGATTGGTCCGGCAACTCCTCCCATAGCTACGTTAAGTAAAATATATTGATCTTCAAAAAATGGCCAAGTGTTTTCATCCTTTATTACTGGATTGTAGGTATAAAAACCAACCCCATCCAATAGAAATGTAATTTGATCGGGAGACCAATTTACTGAATACACATGAAATTGATTTTCAAGATTACTAGCTATAGTCCCTCCTGAATTTGGATTACCTCCGTTACAACAAGGTGTATGCAGTGCGCTACCGATATAGTCAATATCCTCAAAAGGAAAAATACCGTGCTCCATAATATCAACTTCCCCACAAGCTGGCCAATTTGTAGTACCAAAAACAGGATCCCAATAACCCCCATTTTCGTTTATATTTTTTCCTAACATCCAAATTGCTGGCCAAGTTCCTAAATCTATTGGCAACTTTGCTCTTACATCTACCCTACCATAAGTAAAGGCAAATTTAGAGTTTAGACGTGCTGAAGTATAATTTTTTGTCAAATTCTGATCTGTAAACGTTTCTTTTTTTGCTACAATATTTAAAAATCCTGAATTATCAACGTACGAATTGTCTATTCGATTTGTATAATGCTGTTCTTCACCGTTTGCCCAACCTACGCCAGGTATTATGACTTGAGTTTGATGGTGCCAATTTAATGAGTTAACTACCCCTGGAGTTTCAAAATTATCTTCCCAAACCAAATAATTGTATTCAACATCAACTTCATTGGGATCTGATGGTAAAGATCCATCTTCGATATTATCGATCAAAAAAGACCCTGAAAGTGAAAACCCTCCATCTATAAAAATAGTTAGTCGATTATAATTACCTGTTGCATCAACTGGTGTAGTACCATCTGAACTCAACACGGCATCTGAAAAATCAAAAGTAATATTGTCTGTCCATCCATCACTGTAAGGAATATCTACAGCTACTTGTACATCTGGATTTTCACCATTTTCTAATTTCAATAAAACAGTGTGTATTTCGGAATCAAATGTATGAAACGACAAAGAAATCGTATTTTGAAAATCCAAATCGATAGGAGCATTTAAATCTATATAAAACCCTTGCCACGGTTCAGAACCATCATTAAAAAAATTACCAACTATATTTTCGCTGTCAGTAGGGTCTTCAAAAAAATTAAATTCTGTACCTGCAAAAGGAACGAACTCGTCTGATGAATCAGAAAAATCAAGCGGCATCACTTGGCTAATTAATGATGATGAAAAAAAAAGTAACACATAAAGTGAATGAAAATATAATTTCATTTAAATAATTTAAATATTGAAAAATAGTTTTATAACTTCAAAAATATTAAAAATTAGCAATGATTACAATACTTTAACAATATATATAGAAGGAAAAAGTATCTTTGTAATATTGTTAATTAGCACTTGTGGACTCCTATTTTCATAAATTTCCATCATCATCAATTAAAACCATAAAACTTCCAACAAAGTTTACATTTCCATTTTATTATGAACCTCATCCATTGTGCAAGATTGCTACAAAAGAGGTACAGAAATATTTACTAAATCAAAAAGAATTTGAGCATAATTTTGGAGTAAACCCAGACAAAAAGGGTTTAATTATTGGTAAAATGTTTGGAATTTTAATTGTTCGTAATAAAAAAAGAGAGATAGGATATTTAACAGCTGTTTCGGGTAAAATGGCTGGAACTAACTGCCATAAAAGATTTGTACCACCTGTTTATAATATGCTAAAAAAAGACTCTCTATTTTTAAATGAAGAAAAAGTATTAAATAAAATAAATACTGAAATTGAACAATTAGAGAAGGATTCCACCTATAACGATTTAAAAGCTAGACTCGCATTTGAAAAAATAAAAGCCGTTCAAGACATTTCTGAACACAAAGAACTTAGAAAAAAAGCAAGAAAAAAAAGAAAACTTAAAAGACTAAAAGCTGTTTCAGAATTATCTGGTAAATCATTACAAATGCTTCAAGAAAAATTAAATAACGATAGCATTAAGGAGAAACAATTAATTAACAATGTCAAACGCTATTGGAATTATCAAATAGAAACCATGACTGAAGATTTATCTTTCTTTAACAATCAAATTTTTAATTTAAAAACGTTACGCAAAACAAAATCTGCTGATTTACAACACTATTTATTTGAGCAATATCAATTTTTAAATTCAAAAAAAGAAACTAAAAATTTAATCCAACTATTCTCCGAAAAAAACGATCAAAATATTCCTGCAGGTGCAGGAGAGTGCGCAGCTCCTAAGTTATTGCAATATGCATTTTTAAATGATTTTGAACCTCTAGCCATGGCAGAATTTTGGTGGGGAAAATCACCAAATAAAGAAATCAGAAAACACCAACAATTTTATCCATCTTGTCAAGGAAAATGTAAGCCAATATTAAAACATATGTTATCAGGGATTGAAATGGATACAAACCCCATGCTTAAAAATCCTGCCATAGGAAAAGAATTAGAGATTGTTTTTGAAGACAACGAACTAATTGTAGTCAATAAACCTGCAGATTTTTTATCAGTTCCAGGAATTCATATTCATGATTCTGTATTCACAAGAATTAAACAACAAATAAAAAACATATCAGGTCCAATTATTATACATCGATTGGATATGGCTACCTCAGGTCTTTTAGTATTAGCAAAAAATAAAAGAGCTCATAAAGAAATACAAAATCAATTTATTAAAAAAACAATAAAAAAAAGATATACTGCTTTAATAGAGGGAAACCTCATTAAAAATAACGGTAGCATTATTTTACCTCTAAGAGTAGACTTAAACGATCGTCCAAGACAACTAGTTTGCTATGAGTTTGGCAAAAAAGCGATCACTAACTGGGAGGTCATAAAGCGAAATAAAGGTAATACTAAAATATATTTCTACCCTATTTCCGGCAGAACGCACCAATTAAGAGTTCATGCAGCTCATACTCTTGGATTAAATTCTCCTATTATCGGAGATGACTTATATGGTAATAAATCGAAACGATTGTATTTGCATGCTGATAGTTTAGAGTTTAAGCACCCTCTTACCAATAAAATAATGAAATTTAATAGAGCAGCAGATTTTTAAAAAAAGAAAATAACTCTATAAGCAAAAGGTTACAATAATTGCAGTAATTCTGAGGCTAATTCTATTTTTTTAAATTGATGATGACTTACTTTTTTCGTTACTTTTTCATGTTCCCAAGTAATATGAAATGGTATGTGAATGGCATAAGCACCTATTTCTAGGACTGGAAGAACATCAGATTTTAGAGAATTACCTATCATCAAAAATTGGTTTGAAGTAATATCTAAATGTTGTAATAATTTTTGATAATTATCTGGTTGCTTATCACTCATCACTTCAATGTGATGAAAATAATTTTCTAAACCTGATTTTTTTAATTTACGCTCTTGATCCAATAAATCTCCTTTGGTAGCCATGACCAACCGGTATTTAGAAGAGAGTTTTATTAAAGTTTCTTCAATTCCATCTATTAGTTTAATTGGTTTAGAAAGCATTTCTTTACCTAATTCTATAATTTCAGATACCGTCTCTAGTGGTATTTTATTTTTTGAGAGTGCGATAGCTGCTTCTATTAGAGATAAGGTAAAAGGTTTAATTCCATAACCATACATGGGTAAATTTTTAATTTCAACATCAAATAAAAGTTGCTTACAATCTTCCTCAGAAATATAATTTTTTAAAAGTTTACAAAATTCATTTTCGGCATCTCTAAAAAAAGGCTCATTTACCCATAAAGTGTCATCCGCATCAAATGCAATCACTTTTATATTTCGATACATAGCGGGACTATCTTATTAATTTTTTGTACTTAATACGTTTGGGTAATAAATCACCACCAAGACGTTTCTTTTTGTTTTCCTCATATTCACTAAATCCACCTTCAAAAAAATAGACTTGACTATCTCCCTCAAAAGCAAGAATATGAGTGCATACTCGATCTAAAAACCATCGATCATGCGAAATAACTACTGCACATCCCGCAAAGTTTTCCAATCCTTCCTCCAAAGCACGTAGGGTGTTAACGTCTAAATCGTTTGTAGGTTCATCTAACAGCAAAACGTTTCCTTCTTCTCGTAATGTCATTGCTAAATGCAAACGGTTTCTTTCTCCACCTGAAAGCATGGAAACTTTTTTATTCTGTTCACTTCCACCAAAATTGAAACGACTCAAGTAAGCTCTTGAATTTACTTGTTTTCCTCCCATCATTATTAATTCCTGACCATCGCAGAAATTTTGCCATATCGATTTTTCCGTATCGATATTTGCGTGAGCTTGATCTACGTAGGCTATCTGAGCAGTTTCGCCAACATTAAATTCTCCGCTGTCAGACTTTTCTTGTCCCATGATCATTTTAAAAATAGTAGTCTTTCCAGCACCATTAGGACCTATAATTCCGACAATCCCTGCTTGCGGCAGGTTAAAATTTAAATTTTCATACAATAATTTATCACCAAATGCTTTGGACACTCCTTTAGCTTCAATGACATTTGTTCCTAATCTAGGACCGTTTGGAATATAAATTTCTAATTTTTCATCCAATTGTTTTTGGTCCTGACTCATTAACTTATCATAGTTTTTAAGTCGTGCTTTTTGCTTGGTTTGTCTTCCTTTTGCGCCCTGTCTGACCCAATCCAATTCTCGTTCTAGTGTTTTTTGACGTTTAGAGGCTGTTTTACTCTCTTGTTCTAATCGTTTAGATTTTTGATCCAACCAAGACGAATAATTTCCTTTCCAAGGGATACCCTCGCCCCTATCCAACTCTAAAATCCAACCAGCTACATTATCCAAAAAATACCGGTCATGGGTAACGGCAATTACTGTTCCTTTGTATTGAGACAAATGATGCTCTAACCAATGAACACTTTCTGCATCTAAATGGTTGGTAGGTTCATCAAGTAACAAAACGTCGGGTTCTTGTAATAATAACCTACACAAGGCAACTCTTCTTCTTTCTCCTCCAGACAAGACTTTAATTGGAGTATCTCCCGGGGGAGTTCGAAGCGCATCCATAGCTATTTCTAATTTGGTATCTAACTCCCAAGCATTGGTAGCATCAATTTTATCCTGTAATTCAGCTTGTTTAGTCATGAGTTCTTCCATTTTTTCAGGATTCTCATAGACTTCGGGTAAGCCAAACATATCGTTAATTTTATTATACGCATCAAGAACATCCACTACCTCTTGTGCACCTTCTTTAACAATTTCTATGACAGTTTTTGAATCGTCTAATTGAGGTTCTTGTTCCAAATAGCCAACCGAATAGCCATCAGCAAAAACAACATCTCCACGATAATTGGTGTCAACACCTGCTATGATTTTTAAAAGGGTAGATTTACCACTACCATTTAAACCTAAAATTCCAATTTTTGCTCCATAAAAAAAACTCAAATAGATGTTTTTGAGAACAGGTGTTTGTGAATTCTGGTAGGCTTTTGTAACTCCAGACATGGAGAAAATTACTTTTTTATCATCTGACATAAATCTACTTTTTGCAACAAATTACACTTAAACTAAACTCTTCCTTTTAAGGCATTGAAAACCCATGCGTTGGCAAAGAATCCAATTCCAACTGAAGCAAATCCCCATCCTGCAACATCATCATAACGAAATGCACCAAGGCCTATCAATACAAAACCCATTATTATCATAATAAATGTTGCCCATGCTAAAACTGTATTTTTATTCATACTCATATTTAATCAAATTAATTAACTTTTCTTGATTTAGAAAAATCATTGTTGTTCTGTAACAAATATCGTGTTTTTAAATAAAAAAAGTATGAATATGGAATCTTAATTATTAACTAGTTTGCGGTATAGGTTAAATACAATTGTCCTTTATTGTCTGTTTGAAAATATTATTTTAATGTCTTTAAATACATCTCCCAATTTATGAGTTATAAAGCTTTTTCAAATTTAGTGATTTCATGACTAAAAGAATTTCTTAACTTACTGTCCACAATTCCAGCACTAGAATAGTTTTTTTCAAAAAATGGTAATGAAAACTCGGCAACAATATTACCTCCCATGAAAGGAAATCTTCCCTTTGCAATTTCAAGCACCGAAGCGCCTCCTCTGCCTCCAGGAGAAGTAGCCATCAAAAACATGGGTTTGTTATTCCAAAGCTTTCCGTCAATTCGAGACATCCAATCAAACATGTTTTTAAACACCGATGTATAAGCTCCATTATGTTCTGCTAATGATAAAACGATACCGTCAGAATTTTTAATTTCATTTAAAAAACTTTGAGCATTATCTGGAATACCATATTCATTCTCGAAATCAATCCCATATAAAGGTAATTCAAAGTCGTTTAAATCTAATATCTTCACTTCTATATCTTTTATTTTAGTTACAGTAAAAACTGCAAGTTTTTTATTTATTGAGTCTTTATTATTACTTCCTGCAAATGCGATGATTTTTTTCATTTTTTTTAAATTTTTATAGTAGAAATGTACATAAAATATATTAATATTATTTAATTCTTTTTCTTAGAATACACTTTGAAATTAAAGTTTTATATTATTTAAATTTAAAGTTTTGTATTTTAGCCCAAAGCAATAAATACATGGATTTAGACTTCAACAAAAACGAAGATCACAATAAATTATTAAACTCCAAATTAAAGCAACGATTTGCAAAAGTTAAGCTTGGAGGTGGTAAAACTAGAATCGAGAAACATCATGCCAAAGGTAAAATGACAGCTCGAGAACGAATAGATTATTTATTTGATCCTAAATCTAAAAGTATTGAAATTGGAGGGTTTGCTGGATATAAAATGTATGAAGATCATGGTGGTTGTCCTAGTGGTGGTGTTGTTGTTAAGATTGGCTATGTTAGTGGAAAACAATGTATTGTTGTAGCCAACGATGCTACTGTAAAAGCCGGTGCTTGGTTTCCTATAACAGGAAAAAAAAATTTAAGGGCACAAGAAATTTCTATTGAAAATAACTTACCGATTATTTATCTGGTCGATAGTGCTGGAGTATATCTTCCTATGCAAGATGAAATATTTCCCGACAAAGAACACTTTGGACGTATTTTTAGAAATAATGCTGTCATGAGTAGTATGGGTATCACTCAAATTTCTGCTGTTATGGGAAGTTGTGTTGCTGGTGGGGCCTACTTACCGATAATGAGTGATGAAGCTCTAATTGTAGACAAAACTGGAAGTATATTTTTAGCTGGAAGCTATTTAGTAAAGGCAGCTATTGGCGAAACAATAGATAATGAAACTTTAGGAGGAGCTTCAACCCATTGCGAAATTAGCGGTGTCACCGACTACAAATCCAAAAATGATAAAGATGCTTTAGAAACTATAAAAAATATTTTTTCAAAAATTGGAGATTATGAAAAAGCAGGTTTTAATAGAGAGAAATCATTAAAACCTAAAAATGATCCAAAAGAAATTTTTGGTATTCTACCAAAATCAAGAGCTGATCAATACGATATGCGTGAAATTATTAAACGTATTGTTGACGATTCTTTATTTGAAGAGTATAAAAAAGATTATGGAAAAACCATCTTAACAGGTTATGCCAGAATTGATGGATGGGCGGTTGGAATCGTTGCTAATCAAAGAAAATTAGTGAAGTCTAAAAAAGGTGAAATGCAATTTGGAGGAGTTATTTACAGCGATAGCGCAGACAAGGCAACTCGTTTTATAGCTAATTGCAATCAGAAAAAAATTCCTTTAGTATTTCTTCAAGATGTAACTGGATTCATGGTTGGCAGTAAAAGTGAACATGGAGGTATCATAAAAGATGGGGCTAAAATGGTAAACGCGGTAAGTAATAGTGTGGTACCTAAATTTACAATTATCATAGGAAATTCTTACGGAGCTGGAAATTATGCAATGTGTGGCAAGGCCTACGACCCGAGGCTTATAACAGCCTGGCCAAGCGCTGAATTGGCTGTAATGAGTGGAAATAGTGCCGCAAAAGTTTTGCTGCAAATTGAAGCAGCATCGCTGAAAAAACAAGGTCAAAAAATAACTCCAAAATTAGAAAAAGAACTTTACGAAAAAATAAAATCAAAGTACGACGAGCAAGTATCTCCCTATTATGCTGCTTCTAGATTATGGACTGACGCAATCATAGATCCTTTAGATACTAGGAACTGGATTTCCTTGGGAATAGAGGCTGCTAACCATGCACCGATAAAAAAGAAATTTAATTTGGGGGTGATTCAGGTTTAAAAAAAAATAAAAAAAACACAAAACAACTTAAGGCATATTAATCAAAAATTTCATAAATTGCTGTATATTAATGAACTAAAACAAATATTTATGAAACAACTTGCAATTATTATAGCTTTTATCGTTTTGTGGGGCTGCCAAGAAACTACAGAAACCTCAAATCCCTTTGAGGATTTTAATACCAATAAGGAAATGGCAGATCGTGCTTACAACCTATTTGAAGCTGGAGATTTAGAAAATATGGCTGCTATGTGGTCAGAAGATATGTTTTGGTCTCCTGCTAATACAAATGACTCCTTATCGAAAGATCAATGGAAACAAGCAATGAAAGGATGGCACGCAGAATTTGAAAACTTTAAGTTTTCTGATCGCCAATATTATCCTGGGGTAGATGAAGAGTTTGTACCTAATGGTTCTGTTAGAGTTTATGGAACTTGGAGTTCAACTCATAAAGCTACAGGTAAAAATACTGAGACAAAATATTATGCCGTAATTGAATATGATGACGATAATCTAGGAAAAGGGACTATGGAATGGTTTGATCTAGGTGGTGTTTACGATCAAGTTCAAGAAGAAGAATAGAACAACACAACAAATATTTTAAAAAAGCACAAGGTTACTTGTGCTTTTTTTGTTGAATTATTTCAGTAGCTTGGTCTAAATTATCGAGGAGCTCTGAACGTTTAATTTTACCAGTTTCAGTAAAAGGAAATTTTGAAAAAGAATATACTTTTTTAGGCCGCTCATAATTTGATAGAGTAGAAAAAGCTGTTTTAATATCAGGAATTGGTTGTGATGAGTCTTCTTCTAAAATTAAAATCAATTGTTCCCCTAAAGTTTGGTTTTTTTCTGAAGCAATTATAAATTGAATATTTATAAATTTAGCTAATTTAGCTTCAATTTGTTCAGGAAATAATTTCACTCCCCCACTATTCACTACATTATCTATTCTTCCTAAATACTGAAATGAACTAGCTGATATTAATTTTACCAAAT
>JAAEPP010000199.1 GCA_024232495.1 Flavobacteriaceae bacterium | reverse complement strand
GAGACAATGGAACAAGCCGCCCGTACCTACCTTGATTGTGTAGATAAGAAAGGGTTCGTCTTCGACTTCGACCAGGCTTGGCAATGGGCCGGTTATAAGTCCAAAAAAAATGGTAAAGACAAACTTATCGGAGTTCGAGGAAAACTCAATCTTCGCAGGGGGGTAGATTACAAAATTGAACTCGCTAGCGCAACCGCACAAGCGACCAATTTTTCCGATAAACTCGCTAGCGCAACTGGAGTAACCAATTTTCCAGTGGTAAAACACGGGGGTCAGAATAGAGAGAAAATTATGTTAACTTCACGTTGCCTCAATCAGTTTGCACTTGCTGCACATACCCCCCAAGGTCAATGTCTACGAGATGTCGTGTTGGCGATAATCCGGCTAATGAAACAATTCATGAACGAAGTCCAATCCGGTCAAGTCAGGATAGTTCGAACTGAAAATGTAGATCCACGCGTTGACAAGCGTCTTAAAGTTTGTGATACTCAGAAGGCACTTATGAAAGAGGTCGTAAGCAAAGATCCCAGTTTTGGACGACTATGTGGTAAGATAAATGATGTAACGAATAAAGCAGTTACTGGCCGTTACAAGTACGAGACAGCTGCTCTTCTAGATAAGAAACCAAAGCAAGTGAATGCAAGGGACTGGATGACCCCTACTCAATTGGTTTTTGCAGAGGCAATTGAAATGTTGTCAAAGCAGAAAATCAGCAATTCAAATTCTGATCCATTGCAAGTCCATTCTGATATTGCTGAAAAAGTCGTGCAGAATATCAAGGAAGAAATTCAAGGTCCAATTGCCGAACAACCGCTTAGTCTTAATAACACCCGGAAAACGTTGGCACTTCAAAACAAACCAACCAACGAAATAAAGATTAATACAATAAATAATTATTTTTTTAAAAATTGAAGTTTCTATTCCAAGTAGTGTAAAATCAATTTTAAATAAATATTAATTAAAGGATTATTTAAAGGTTTTTAATATTTTTTATTTTCATTTTTAAAATTTCTGACTTAATTGAAACTAGATTCACGTCTTCATACTTATATATATATAATATAATATAATAGAGAGGAAGTGAATCTAGTTGTAGTAAATTATAAGGCTAAATAATATCGCATATAACAACATTTTCATGCTTCTAAATTTACTGCAACTAGATTCACGTCTTCATACTTATATATATATAATATAATATAATAGAGAGGAAGTGAATCTAGTTGTAGTAAATTTAAAATATATTTATATAGTAAAATGAAAATGCGTTTTCTTAAATATTTAACAATATTATTACCATTTATTAGAGCTATTGATAAATTTTCTTTTCAAGTTCAAATGAAAATAGGTAATAAAAATAAGTATAAATGTCATGGCATAGTACTAAATCCCGATAATGTCGTGTTTCCATTCGATTGTGAACCCAGAAATCAAAATTTTAATATTTTTCATAATAACGAAAAATTAGAAGTTTTGAAAAAAACATCTAATGATGTGCTTACTATATACGAAGTGAATGGTATAAAAGAAAATATTGAACCTCTTTTCGCATCTGAATATTACCCTTATTACGCTTTAACACAACAATTAAATTTTATCAGATATAAAAAGGGAAATATAATTGAAAATAGTATTGAAATCGTTAATAATGAAACTTGCGATAACTTGTTCAATATGGAAGATTTTCATTTTTGTTTAGGAGAAAGAAATAAACGTAGAAAAAAGAATTGTAGCAGAGACAAAGGTAAAGCTTTTTATTTAGAAACTGAAGAAGGAAAAGTTATTTCAGGTATGGCAGTTGAAGGTTGTCCTCACCGATTAATGGTAACCAAATCGATTAAATTCTCATCTTTTTTAGATTGGATTGAAAAAAATGGTGGTCCAATAAAAATTGGACCTGATGTTTGTAAAAATAAAAAATAATTAATAATATTAAAAAATGATATTTATAGCTTTTCTAATTTTATGCTACTCTCTGCCTCTTACCCCCATGCTCTTCTGCCAGCACGAAACTAGGAACAACAGCCTGGTCGATTTCATCTTCAGAAGGAGTAACATGAGGATTGACGATGGCACAACCATCGAATTGATCCTTCTCGAACACCATTAATTGATTAATTTTAAATGACATACCAAAGCTCTTTCCAGCAAACCATAATCCAGTTGTTTCTATAAGAGGAATAACAGTAGCACCAGCTGGGATGTCTTCATATTCAATTTTTTTACTTAGTTGATTATAAAACTCAGTTTGAAAAACGTCTCTTCTATATTTCAATTTTGTTGCAAATGTGGGTGAATATTCGGCTGGTTTAGTAGAATTTGTGATATTATGAAAATAAAATTCATCAATGATATCTTTACTAATATCTTTTTTAAACCAACTCTGACATTGAGCTAAAGCTTTATTTTTATTATTTTCGTCAATTGATTTTAACCATTTCAAATAATCTACATTTTCTTTTGGTCCTGAATAATCAATTGTTTTACCGTCTCCAAGTACGCCAGGGAAAGTCATAGCACATCTAAATGCAGGTCCATTTGGTTGTTCTTTTCTATCTAATCCAAATGGTATTTTTAATTCAGGGCCAACATGCAAGAATGGAACATATCTTTGAGTCTTTTTATCAAGAACTTCAACCTTAACATTAAATCCGTCATGACCTGAACTGCTTGATCTAGGTTCATGATATCTAAAGTCTGTACTAGGATTAACATCTTTCCAGTTCAGAATAACAGGCATTTTCAAAATTTTACTTTTATATATATTAGCCGATACTAATTCAAGTATTAAAATTACTGACAAAAATAATCTTTATTTTGGATCTGTTTTATTTTTATTTTTATTTTCAAATTTCTGCTTTAATTGAAACTAGATTCGTTTTAAAAAAATATAAATAAAAACATAAAATAAAAAAGTTATAAAGAAAATCTAAAAACTAAATAAAATGAATGATGTTTGTATGGATCAAAAATTAGAAGATAAGATAGCTGTTAAGCAATCTAGAAGCTATGTTTATAATCAAAGAAAGAATCAAGAGAAGTTTCATCGTGATCAAAGAAAAGAATCTGGAAAAAGAAGAAGAAACGACACTCTTTATAGAGCATCTCAACCACAAACTAAACAATCTAAACTTGTTAAAAAACATAATAAAAATGAATTGAAATACTTTTTAAAATCGGTAAGGGATGTTAATACCAAACATAATGAAATAACTAATAATTTTGAAATGATGAAACTTGATAAATATAAATTAGAAAATGATGTTTGGAGTACAATTGAAAATTATGAAAGCAATTTCAAAGATTGGAATTATGCGAAAGAACATCAACTTTACATAGCTTCTCTTCTAGATCAAAAATACAAAGACAAGTTAGATAAAGAAAAAATCAAACTTGAAAAACAAAATTTGTTCAATTTGCATAAACGCAAATTTAAAAGCACTCTATTGCAAATTTGTCCAAATCATCAACAAGGTACAAAAATTGAAGTCATAAAAACAAAATCAAAAGGATTAATAGGCTTCTTTAAAAGATCACCTGGGTTTAACAAAGAAAAAACCGAATCAAGATTTAATTCTTTTTATTTCAATTCCATTGTAGGGGTAAAAACAAAGGTATATGTTTTTCCTGAAGCTTTTAATGATGAAAAAGAAAAAGAGAAAAAAAATGTTATTAACGAAAATGAAAATTCAAAAGATTATGCATGTGATAATTGTGATACAAATATGATTATAGATTCGAAAATTGGGGTTCTTTGTTGTCCTGGTTGTGGCATAACTAAATCTGGTGGTATTGGAATTGGGTTAAAACAAACTTTTGCAGAATCTCAAGCATCAACTAGGTCAGCTGCTCCTTATGATCGCTTAGCACACGTAAGTTCAATTATTTTTTTTTATTTTTTTACTCGCACTTTGAAAGCCTCTAGTATATCCTTCATTATAGCCTTGGTTAAATGCAATCCATTTCAATCGTTTTAATTCAGTTTCAGATATTGTATAAACTATATCTTGATTATTTCTGATTGTATCTGGCACTGGTATTGGTCCTTGATTTTTAGGACGAGGTAAAATTACGCGTTTATCTGACATTTTTATATAACTAACGTTCCCTTTTTTATTATAATGTTTTTTTTATTTAGTTTAAAGAATTTATTGCTCGTCTTGAAGGAAGTGAAAGAACTGAAATTCCTGAAGCAGTAATAACAAGCATCCTGAAGTATTTTAAACTTTATAGAGTCAATCCAATTACGAATCCAGAGTTAGTAACATATCAATTTTTGAGAACCTGTTTACAACAACGTGGATACGCACGTTTTTTTGAAAATATATCTCAGATAAGAGGAATATTAACTAAACAAGCACCTTATAAATTTTCTTCATTGCAAAAAGAGCAACTAACAAGAATTTTTAAAGAAATTCAAGCACCATTTGAAAAACATCGTGGAAATAGAAAAAACTTTTTAAGTTATTCTTACACTACTTACAAATCATGTGAACTCCTTGGTTATCACGAATTTCTACCTTATCTTCCATTACTTAAAGCACCACAAAATCTTATGGCTGCTGATAGATTATGGAAATTAATTTGTGAAGATTTAGAGTACGAATATGTTGATACAATAAAATAAATAAATTTAAAATATATTAATTTTGTTCTAAAATTAAACTTTCAGTTTGGTTATACATATTCATATATTGTGAATAAATATTATTATTATCTTGAATTTGAAATGAATTTTCATGAGGGTTAACTAAATCACAGCAAAAATTAAGATCATTAAATGTTTTTTCTAAAGAAAGAAATGACTCTGGGATATCATTAAATGGTAATGGGTCACACATTGTTTTAAAATACTGTATATTTTCAAGAGCAATTTTTAAGTTTTTCCAATTATAAAGGAAATTGGTATTATCTTTCATGAATTTATGGAGTTGTATACATCTTGCCAAGTAAGATTCAATCTCTTTTTCTTTAAAAGTATCCCAATATTTGAAATTAGATTCAGGATTTGAAATCAAACGTAAATTCATCACATAAAATGACTCCCATTTTCTTCCTTTTGATGTATACCATGGAGATATATTTAGCATATAAGTTAAAAGATCTTTTACGTATTGGTTTTCTAAACTCATATTAGTTTAATTTTTTTACTATTTTATAATTAATTTTTGCTTTTTCAAATTTTATATTTTTTTTTATTGAAACTAGACTATTTTTAAAATAAGGAAATTTAATGAAAAATTAAAATAAAGAAATTTAAACCTACTTATATATTTAAATTGAGAGTAAATTTAGAAAATGAATGTTGATAAAAATGAACCAAGATTTAACGAAGAACAGATGACTTCTGATCCCGAACCTAAAAAACCAAGTATTACAATTTCTGTACCAGACGAAGAAGAAACAAGTTTAAAAAAAACTCAACCAGGAGATAGAGCAAAAGAATGGTTTAATAGGAATAGAGTTACTAGAGTTCCTTTAATAGCACTGGAATCTGATCCGTACAAATTGGAAGATCAAAACTGGTGTGTATTCAGTGTAATTACACCTGAAGAATATGGAACTTTAAGACATGGTGATGAAAAATACCATGGTTATTTAATAAAATTTTCAGGTGTTTTCCCAACTAAAGAACTTGCAACAAGACACATAGAAAAATTAATGAAATTCAACCGTCATTTCGATGTTCATCTTGTACCAGCTTTCCAATGGTCAGCAATCGATGATAAAGCTGTAGAAGATAGAGAATATGCAAATGAGATGATAGGCGATATTATGAGAGGTTATTTCCGCGAAGAAAATAATAGAATGATGGGTATCAGAGAAAGAATTGAACAGACTGAACATAATGAGAAAAGTCGGTCTAATGAAAGTACAAAATTCTTTGAAGACTCTCAAACAAAACCAGCTATAATGGACACTAATGTTGAAACTGAACCCATAACTTTAGATGAATTAGCAAAAAAACTTGAACTAAAAACTGGTGGATCAATTTTAAATCATGATTCTGGAAAGTTATCTAAAAAAGAAACTGATGCAGTTGTTTCTTCAATTTTAATTGAGGAAGAAAATGATTCAGACTCAGATGACGAGTTGATGAAGAAAAAACCATAAATTTTATTTTTTCTGATTTTCTTTATTATAAATTATTTTTTCATTTTTTATAAGATCTTTTTTTTCCTTTGAATGATGTTTTCTATGTTCAGAATTAGTTAATATAACTGCTTTTTTAATACTCATGGATATGGGATCATTATGATGTACATCTTTATTTTTAAGATTAAATATTTTTGATAATTCTCTTCTATCTTTGTTTCTTTTATTTCTTCTTAATTTTTGCTCTGGTCTGCAATGATATAATAAATATTCATATTTGGAATTACGTTTTATTGTTTTTAAACCATATCTGTGATTATAAAACATTTTAGAGCGATAATTTAAAGCTTTTGTTATTAGTTTCATCCATTTATCTTCTTCTTCTGGTTTCGGATATCTATATTTTTTACCTGAACATTCAGGAAATTTTCCACCATAATAACTTAAAACTTTTTTTTTATTCAGTTTATTCGGTTTAATAGGAATAAATTTTGGTCTTTTTTCAGAAACCATATTTTACTTATAATTAAAGAATAAAATTAATCTCGGATTATATTAAAGACATAATTATTAAGTAATGGAAACTCAAGAAGTAAATCCAGTCGCATTATCCTTCGCTTCTTTATTTAGTGGATTTACTGGAGTTGATAGAATATATTTAAAGAGTTATTCAATAGGTTTTATGAAAATGGCATTATTTATTACCTACATTGCGTATTTATATTCAAATACAGCAAAAACAATAGATATAGGAAGTGTTACCAATGTACCAATAAAATTTCAAATGTTAAGTTTTATTGGCGCTGTAATTATTATAATTTATATAGTCGATATCAGTTTAGTTTCAAAATCATTATTAGAGAATAATGCTTTATTATTTGGAACACAAGTGATTTGGAAAGAAGAAAACTTTTTAAAAAGAACACAAATATTCGCTGTAACAGCTGCTTTTCTTGTTGCTATAATAATTTATTTATTCAATATTAACTAAAGTAAACATATTTTTATATTTTATTTCTTTTATATAATTAAAAGGAAGATATATTCTATTTTTTTATAAAATAGTTTTCAATACCATGAAAATTTCTTTTTTTTTCATTTTTGTCTTGTATCGCTAATATGGTCTTCATAGCTTTGTCTAATTTTAGAGGATTTTGAGCTATTTTGCCGTGCAAGTAAAGCTTACAAATTGGCGTGTATTCATTCGTCACTTCCTGATGAATTTCTATAGAATCTCGTGTATCATATTCGTTTATTTCATTTGAAATAGTTTCAATCAATTCAGCAGCGATTAATTGTGGTTTTGTCATATGATCTCTAATGTTAATCTCTTTCGATTTTTTACCTAACAATGCAGCTGTTTCATTTTCAGATCTTCCTGTCACAGCTTTATTTGTCATACCATTAATTAAACCATACGCACTGCAATGCTTTGGTTTTTTTAATTTAATCGTATCCATAAGTTCCTTATTAGAATTCGCTACTTTAATACGCTTATTGTTTATTTCTGTATTTCTTTTTTCTTGAATTACACTTAAATTGCCACATTCTACTTCTTTTAAAAAGTCTTGAAAAACACGAATTGATGCTAATACAATAGTTTGTAAATAATAACCTTTAGTTGTATTTACCGAAAGACAAAATTTATTAAATGTCCATTGCGTCATCATTATTGTCTCTTTATTTGGAAAATCATTTTTCGATTTTTCATTTATAAAATTATTTGAACTATTTATTAAATAATCTCTTCCTTCTATAAATTTAAATTTTCCTCTTTTTCCAGTTAAGATTCTTTTCGCATTTGACTTTTTCTTATATCCAGCCCATTTATATACTTGATCAAAATCAAAAACAAAACCTTCTTTGTCAACTGATGAGAAATATATTGTCGCTATTTCTCTTAATAAATTTTGATCAAGATTCAATTTTAACGGGATTTCTGATACAACTTTTTCAACTAGGCGTGAAATCGTATCTTTAGAAAGTTCCATTTTAAAGTATTTTAAACACAGGTAAGATTTTAAATAATTAAATATATTTTTAGCTTTATATATTAGATATGTTAATTGTAAGTGTAATATTAAAAATATTATTCTTATGTTTTTTAGGAGCATTCTTTTATGTTATTACAAATGAAGTATTTGTTGTAACATTTAATTCGGGTATTTGGTGGTTTGCTTTGTTATTGTATTTATTACTTGTTGCAGTTGATATATGGTTAATTTTTCATCCTACAAATCAATCAGTTAGAGTAAAAGTTGCAACTGCATTTACTCTAATTGCTGTAACAGCAGTAATAATTTATCTTGGTATAGAATACCAACCATTTAGAAATATAAAAGTTAATGAAAAACTAGGGGCTTTTTTTACTAATGATAGTGTAGATGGTATTTTAGAGGTTGATAATTTGCCAGAACCAGTACAAGAAATTCAATATGAAATGCCTTCTGTGCTTGAACAGGGTAATTGTGGTTCTTGTTGGGCTTATGCTGGTGCTGCAGCATTATCAGCAAACCTTATTCTGAATTCTAATAATTCTTCAAAAGATTTAGGGTATAGTTGTACCTTTCCTAATACAAAAATTAAAGGATGGGAGGTGAGTCCTCAATCTCTAATAGATTTAGGCACCGAGTTTACCGTAGGAGGTAATAAATTTGGAAAATGTAATGGGGACTATTCAAATAAGGGTTTGATATTGGGTATAAATAATGAAACTCCTACTGGAAAATGTATACCAAGTTATAGTTCAAAATATAATGGAAATATAAACTCTTGTCCGATTGGATGTGGCTCTGAAAAATCAAAAGATTGTCTTTTATCACAAACTCTTTCAAAAGAATATAACAAATGTGCTAATGGTAAAATTACTGATAAGAAAAGAAAATTTCAAAATAAAAAAGTTCTAAGAATCCCAGAAGGTGAGAATGCTTTGTTAAAAGCCATATCTAAATATGGACCAGTATTAGTTTGGATATCAATGTACCCAGATGGCAGTTACCCTGCTTGGACTTTACAAGAAAAAAGTTTATTTGGTTCTAACAAAATAGTATCAAATGGGTTTGTAGCAAAACCGTCAATGGATGGAAAAAGATACACTATTGATAGAAATGGAGTTGGTCATGTTGTTGTTGCTTATGGATATGGAAAATTAAAAGATGGTACTAAATACTGGAAATGTCAGAATTCTTGGAGCAGTAAATGGGGGCAAAAAGGCTCTATTAAAATTCAAAGAGGCGTAAATGCTTGGGGCATTGAAAGCGAAGCATATGCTATAGTATAAAATTAAAATATTTATTTTGTTTTATTAGAATTACGTTTTGCTCTAGCTTTTTCATAAAGCTCAAGTCTTTTTAATTTTTTCATGATATCTTTTGCATCAAGTCCAGTTTCTGAAGAAACTTGTTGCATTACAGAACCAGGATCATTATCCATCATATTTGCTGCTAAATTTGGAGCTAATCCAGATTGCATTTGATTGGGGTTCATCATTTGACTCATCATTTGTCCTAAAGGGTTATCATCACCACCTTGCTTCATTAAATCATTTATACTTTTAAAAATTTCAGGCATTGCTGAAGTAATCGATTTTATTACTTCTGCTGGTTTAGGTTTAGCTGAAGGTACTTGTCCAGTTGTTGGAACAGAAGTAGGTAATGATGGAGCCTGTGTAGGCGAATTACCATTTTGTTTTGGTACTTGAGGTAACTCTCCAATTAATTTTTCAACATTAGTGTCTATTGTAGGATAAATCATTTGAGATAAAGCTGTAAGAGTTTGTATATATTTCCATACAGAATCTTTGTTTTCTTGACTAACATCAGGATTACAAAGAATTGACTCTGTATTAATTCCAGCAATTATTTTATTTGGAGCATTATCAAGAGCATGAGCAACTGGTTCCGGATTCTTATTTTTTACATCATCTAGAACTGGAGCACTTTGCTCATACCACATCTTAACCATGGCTACGTGAGCACTCTCTGTATTAGCAAACAAAGAAATCATTTCATTTGCTGTTTTAGCTCCTTCATTATAAGGAAAATGATGCACTATATTTGCAATAAATTCTGTTAATACATTGAAAAATGTTGCAGGATTAGTACTCATTTTTAATTAACAAATGCTGGTTTATCTACCTATAGAACCAGAAAATATTTCAAATATATTTATTTTTGATGAAAAAAACAAGATGTAGCAAAAAAAAAAGTTCTTATTTTAAAACAAGAAAAATGAAAGATTATAGAGAATCAATTTTAAACGGACTGATTTTTGCTGATGCTTATATTTCAGACTTTACTGAAACTGTACTTTATACTGAGACTATAGATGCTAAAGAAATGGCGAAACTACTTCATATGAAAATGAGAACTAGATTAGCAGTTCCTTCAATTTATGCGACTATCAAGATTTTAGAAAGATTGGTTTATATTGCAAGTATTCACGCTGATTCTGTAAATGGTGAGTCTGACTCGGTTCTTCCTAAAACAAAAACACATGTCGATCATACTGTTAAAAAAATTTTTAAAAATTGGAACCGTAAAGTAGATGCTTATATAAATCGTAATTCTGATTTCAATGAAATGGAATGGAATCCATGGTTAAAAATTATAGAAATACTAAAATATATTACCGAATACAACGGTAAAGCCTTTTTTGGCATTTAAAAAAATTAATAAATGAAAAATATATTTAACTTTTATTATAACAAAGATGTATAAGGTTGAAGATAAGACTTTAGGTGATACTTTAGATTCTCTAATAAGTAGCAGTGTAACTGGAACTGTAGAGACTTCTGACGCCGCATTTTCTGCCATAAAATCTTTTCAATCTAATTTTAAACAAATAGTAAGAACTCCTAATATGATTAGATTAATGATGCAATTAGAGTTTAACTTTTCAGGAGTTGTAGATGCATCTGATAATAGTATTAATAAAAAAAATGCATTAGAATCTGATTGGTTTGATTCAACTTTTGTTGTAACCGACTATTCAAATGTAGAAGTATGGTTAAAAAAAGCAATACTAGAATCAGAAAAAGGAAGAACCGTTGTTTGCTTAGTTCCATCAAGAACGAACACTCATTGGTTTCATGATCTAGTTCTTGACACTGCAATCGAAGTGAGATTTGTAAAAGGTAGAGTTACAATGACAAGTAAAACTAGCGCTTCGTCTATGGCAGATACTATTGTAATTTATACCGGAATTCCTAATAAAAGAAAAAGGAATAAAGGTTCTTCTCAAGTTGCTGTAATAAAATGTTCTACAGATATGAAATCAACTACGTTTAGTGGAGATTTAGAATAATTAACAATCAGCCCAATCTTTTATTTCATTTTCAATCTTCATTTCAGTTTGAATTGGAATTTCACTGCTTATCTTTTTTTTGCAATACTTATCCTGCATGTTATTTCGCTTTAAAAAATTTTGAACTCCCGGCATTTCTAAAAGTTCATTCAATAATGTAACTTTCCTGTCAGCAAAATAAAGTTCGTATTCAGCAACTTGTTCAGCAGTATCTCTTTCACCAAATTCACTATCAATTGTCTCCTCTATCCAACAACTCAAGTCACAATAAAACTTTTTTCCTTCAATAGAACCGACACAACAATCGAATACTCTATAAAATTCATCCTCTGACTTTGAACCAGCAAAAGCATTAGGATTTGTGTATTTACAACCGTGACAAGTAATCATAATTTTAATAATAAAACAGTATATTTATTAAGCTTTTTTATTTTTTTAAAAAACAGAAATTACTTAAGTAGCTATTAATTAGTCTCAAAATTAATCTTTATTTTATTTATATAAAGAATATGGTTTCTGAATATTTAAAAAATAACACACGTTTTTTCAAAGAAGGTGAACCAGACGAGAATGGAATTTCTTATTATTTTATTACCCTTGAAAAAGGATTAGAAAAAGTAAAACAAAAAGCAGAAGAACTAAATATAAAAAATCCTTATTTGCTAAATGCTTTACATTTTAAAGATATTAACCACGATGAACTAATAAAAAAAGGTTATCTTCAAAAGAAATATGCAAAACCTAGATTGAAAGAAAAGCCGCGTGTTGCTGCAATACATCTAAGTCATAATATAGCGTTAAATCACTTTGCGACGAAAGGTAAAGGCAAATGGGCAATGATATTTGAAGAAGATTTTATTATTCGTGACAACAATGGCAGTGATGTTAAACAAGAAATTCTAGAATATATAAAAGAGGCAGAAAAAGTACTGTCAAACGAAGAAAAACCACAATTACATTACTTTGGTCATTGCTATACAGGCAGTAAAGGCAAAAGAATTTCAAATAAAATTTACAAAGCTACTTCTAACGCTCGGCCTAAATGTAGACACGGTTATATAGTAAACAAAAGCGGAAGTAAGGAGTTAGTAAAAAAATCATTTCCAATGGTAGATAATGGTGATGAAATGTGGGCAAAGCTAAATTTTACATATTTTAATAATAATGATATGATTATATATCAAGATTGGCAAAAAAAATTAAAGGATTCGCGTAGAAATAAAGACCTCGTTAGAAATATGAAAGATGCAAAAAAGACAACATTAAGTAGTGACAGTTTAGAAGTTAAAGAATTACTTACGACACAGAATGTGCTTTTTATACTTGCATTTATATTTATTCTTCCTTTTATTTATTTAATTTTTATAAATAAAAAGAAGAAAAATCCAAGCCAGAAAAACATTGGAATTATAGGTATTTTTATTACAGTAATTATAATATTAATTGCTATATTTTATAAAGAGTTACCAAATTATTCAAATGCAACAAGAAATAAAAAAAAAGCTGAAAGCAAAAAACAAGCTAAACCTACAGTAACAGTTATATTGCTCAACTATAAAAGAGAGAAAAACACCAGGCAAATCGTTAAACAACTGGAGAAGTATAATGAAATTAATCGAATAGTTGTTCTTAATGGTAAAGAGGATCAAGCAGTTCGAGAAGGAGGAAATATAACCGAATATATTGACGATTTCGAAAACAATGAAAAATACGGCGGAGCAAGACGTTTTCTTTTCAACGATCTTAAAACAGATTATATTGTTTTTCTAGATGACGATATTATGCCAAATGAAGGCTCTGTTTCTAAGCTAGTTAACGCGGTTAAAAAGAAAGGCGGAATTTCCGGTGGATTTCCAAGAGTTTGCAATAAAGTAGATGGATATAAAACTACATATAAAGGAAAGCCTGATTCAGTTCTTATTGGATTCAGTGCAGTATCTTTACCCACTTTAAAAAAATATCAAGATGTTTTCAATAATAAGTATGCAACTTTTCTTGAAAAAACACACGGCAACTGTGAAGACCTTACTTTTCTTACATTCATAAGAGATGACTTAGGCGAATCAGTTACATTTGTACCTGAAGCAAAATTTAAAGAACTAGATAATTCAAATGGATATTCATCAAATAAGGATCATTATAAAGTTCGAGACAGATTTTGTAAAAATGGACCTGAAAATAATATATAAAAGAAAAAATAATTATTTATTGATTATAATATTTGTTAAATTTATTTTTACATTTAATCAAATCGAAAGATGAAATTTCAAAATCTGGCATTTCAAAATCATAAAAAATAATTTCATCTTGTAAATCATCATAAGAAGCAATTTCAAAATCAGGCATTTCAAAATCAGCAATCAATTCTTCATAATAATGATTTATTTCATTTTCTAAATCATCAAAGTATTTTTTGAAATCATTTTTACATTTTATTAAATCATAAGATGAAATTTCAAACTCCGGCATTTCAAAATCAGAAAGAAGAATTTCATTATTCAAATCATCAACAGATTGTTCAGTATTAGAAGTTAAGCACTTTGAATTAGTTGAGTTCATTTTCTTAATTGTATGAATTATTTTGATTGAATTATTCGGTTTTTGTTTTGTTTTTGTTTTTGTTTTTGTTTTGTTTTTGTTTTTGTTTTTGTTTTGTTTTTATTTTTTAATTATTTTTTAAATCAAAAATTTAAAAATAAAGTATATCCGGGATGTAATTTTTCTTGAATCGAATTTATTCATTTAAAATAAGTATGTCCGGGACGTAATTTTTCTTGAATCGAATTTATTCATTTAAAATAAAGTATGTTCGGGACGTAATTTATTTTATAAAATTAATCTCGAGAAAAAAGTATTAGGTTTTACGCAGTTTAATAGTTAATTTCTTAAACATTTTTAATTATTTTTAATTACACTTTAAAAAGTGTGTCATCAGTTTTGATTACACTTTAAAAACTAAGTCATCAGTTTTGAATACTTCAATTTATTATTTTATAGTTAAAAGTTAAAAGATTTATTGTTAAAACTTCATATCATTTTAGTCAATACTTTATATCAAATCTGATATAAACTTTATTGTAATTTTTAAAGTACTTAAAATTTAATACTTCAATTTATTATTTTATAGTAAAAGTTAAAAGATTTATTGTTAAAACTTCATATCATTTTAGTCAATACTTTATATCAGATCTGATATAAACCTAACAGAAATAGAAGTTAAACAAAAAGAACTTGAATTTAAAGAAAAATACTTAAAAAATCAACCTGTTGAAATAAATGATCCAGTGAAAGTTAACAACAATTCACCTGTTGAAATAATTGAGCCAGTAAAAGATAATAAAAAGTTACAACAAAAGAAACAAACGCAACAATGGAAAAACGTTTTTGCTTTAAAAAAAAAAATAAAAATTAATCAACAAAACAAGTTACACAATTAAATTTATATATAAATTAATAAATTAAATAAATATTTTTTTAACTAAATTTGACTTTTATTTAAAGTAAAAATATTAAAAATCTTTTATTTAATCAAATAAAGAAAAGTAATATGACTTTTACTCACTTAACACCAGGTATGAGATATCCTTTTGATTTCAAAGGAGAAAAGGCAAAGATAGATTCCAGTGGTTTTGGAGAATTCGAAGTTCCTGAAGTTCCGGCTTATATTCAATCATATTCCTCAAGAGGTAGTGCTTTTGACGGTGAAACAACACCAGTTTATCAGCAAGCAAGATTCGGTAATCGTAATGGAAAAGGGGGAATGAATGCGTACCTTAGTCAACTTGAAGATCCGACTTATTTTGAATCATATAAAACTAAAAAAGGAAATCAAGGAGTTTTTGAAAATGAAAGATGGACACCAGGTTATGATTGGCGCGGTAACTTCGGTATTGCTTCTTTAAATGCTTCTAAGAATTATGAACTATCAACTAGAGGAGGTATGTTGAGAAAAGGTGGTCCAAGAAGATCTGACTACATGGATAGACCAAATGCATGGTTCGATAAAATTATACCTGGAATCAAAGATAGTAGGTACACTCAAAATAATGATAATTACAGCGGAGTCTTTGAATGGAAAAGGAGAACTCCAGTAATTCAAACTGATAGTGATATGTTAGTACTACGTGAAATGATTGAACATAATCCGTTTAGTGTTTCCAGTCACTGTGCTCAACAAGCAAAAGCTATTTATGACTCGGAATTTGGACCTGATTTAGACACAGCATTTTCTGGTTATCGCGACGATATCACACCTGACGTTAACAAAGCGAGATTCCCTGCTGTTGTTGAAGATAGAAGTCCATTAATTAATCAACAACAATATGATAAAATGAATCTTGTACTTGATCCTGTAGCTTTTAAAAATAATTGGTAATTTTTAAATTTAAAAAATAAAATTTAATTTTTATATGTTTTTTATATTATAAACAATACAAAATGATTTAATTAATATTTATCGAAAATTGTAGAGGAACCTTGACTTCCATTATCCGAATTAAATTGAGCAAACGTATTTACATAATGTAGTCTTTCAATAATTTCTTCTTGTGAAGGGTCTTGATAATAAATAGGAATTCTATGTCCGATTTGCCACACAGTGCCATAGTTTTCCCAATTCATACCTTCTTGAAATGTTGATTCCATATGTTGTTTAAATTCACTCGCCTTTAACCCCAAATATTGAATGATTTTTTTGCTTGTTCCTTTTCCTTTTAAAGCATTCTGAAGTCTAGCCCGATAAGTTTTTACATAATAATTCTCATTGCATTCTTTACAATCTTTCTTTGTTTTACCATGGTCACATAAACTACCACCACAACCTTTGTTACTACATTTACATCTAGCTTTTCTCTTTTTCGTATCTTTACAGTAAGCATACCCTGAACCTTCCGTATCACAATCAGGATTTCGACACATTTGTACAGTCAAGCCTGATCCACATTTACATATTTCAACGCCTTTTGGAGCTCTATAGTTATTTCTACAGTTCTCATTTTCCTTGCATTGATGAATCCCTTTTCCATGTTCACAGCAAAATACACGTTCTTCTATACTACGGTCTTTTCTGAAAAAAATATAAAAATGCCTTTCACTTTCTTTATCATAATTTAAAGGTCTTTGTCTATTTATTTTTCTTTGTTTACTCATTTTTAGTTATTTAATAATAGAAAAGTATCTTTAACCAATAAAAATATTTATTAAGATTTTGAAAATTTTTTATTTTAATATTTAAATTTCTCATTTAATTGAAACTAGATTCACGTCCTCTTACTTATATATATATAATATAATATAATAGGGAGGACGTGAATCTAGTTGTAGTAATTTATTAATTTTTAAATATTCATATTTAGCCT
>JAAEPP010000198.1 GCA_024232495.1 Flavobacteriaceae bacterium | reverse complement strand
TTTTCTTCCCCCAGGCGGTGAGAAGCCTCACCGTCTGAATTAGCCCCTGGCCGATATTGGTCTGCTGTTTTAACGTTAGTTCTGGCGGTCTGCTATAATAATGTTCCGGAGAAGCAAAAAACAATCAAATAGTTCTTACATGGCCTTAGTTTTCAACAATTTTTTGGCAATTTTTTGCTACTTTCTGGCCATTTTGGCCTCCGTTTTTCATGGTTTTTGGGACCCTATGTTTTTTGAAAATGGCCCGACTGGGAACTCGGTCTGCTGGAATGGCATCTGAGGATTTAGCATCGTCGGCTGTAATCAATGTTCCCAAAAACCACTGTTGGCTAGAATTCATTCTCTGGGTAAGAATAATCACCCCTGCACTGCACTGCACCGCCGCATGTCTGCTCACCACGACTCGTAGCACGAGGCACACATGGCCTGCAGACTCGGCCGCCAGCACCTGCACAAATACAGTTCAGTTCAGTTCAGTTCAGTTCAGTGCAATGCAGTGTGCTGTGC
Source organism: Flavobacteriaceae bacterium (assembly GCA_024232495.1). Classification (GTDB taxonomy): domain Bacteria; phylum Bacteroidota; class Bacteroidia; order Flavobacteriales; family Flavobacteriaceae; genus Marifrigoribacter. The sequence goes on along the minus strand of JAAEPP010000198.1, from coordinate 1,521 downwards.
AGTGACATGTGTAGTGCGGTACAGTGCACTGAGCGCAGTTCAGTGCAGTGCCCCCAGTGGTCACTATATGGACCAAAAGGAATGCTATGGTGACCCCCATCAGCCCTTCCAGGGGCACCCTAGCCTGGGATCTCAATTCTCGACTATCGACGATCTACAGTGTAGATTCTACACTCACATTGCGAGGCCCCAGCTCCTGCTCCAGCCCGGTCGCCGCCTCGACCGGCACGGTGAGGAGCCTCAGGACCGTCTCGTCCTCCAGCCACCAGAGCTGCCACCTAGCTCCGCTCCCCTCACAGCGCCACAGCCACAGACCCTTCCTGGGAATACCATAACCAAACACTAGACGCTAGACGCCACACAGACACAATACACTATGCGCTAGACACGGACCTGAGGAGGCTGAAGTCGTGCATGTCCCAGTAGATGTCGGAGAACTCGGCCTCGCTGACCAGCTGGGCGCCGGGGCAGGCGGCGAGGAAGGCCGTCTCGGCCCAGGTCCCGGCCACCTCTGCTGTGCTGGCCATCCTGACTGATGTAGCCAGACTCTGAAACGATGATGTGAAGGCACCTTCCTCCTGCCCATCCATCTCCCCCTCCTCCACCTGGCCACCACCGGCCCTCCTCCTGCCCCTCCACCTGCCTCTCCACCTGCACGATCACCATGGCACTACCGAGCTCGCCGCCCTGCCCGCACAGACTGACCGGCTTGAAGCGAGGGCTCGGGTTGGTGAGGACGAGGTGATGCACCCCGCACTGCTCCGCCACACGCGCCGCCATCCCTGGCGTCGAGTGGCCGACGCTCACCGCCTTCTCATGCAGTCTGTTCTCCATGGTGGCCTGATGCACCAGCACGTCCAGCCCGCCCTCCCCCACCAGCTGCACCAGCTCGCTGCTGTCGCACGGCCAGCCGCCGGCCCGCCACCTGACAAATCGTATTTGTGAGTCATGACAAATCGTATTTGCCACCTCGGGCCCAAGGAACTTCCCGGCCTGAGCAGCTCGCCCTCCAGCTGGACGGTCTGCCCGGCCTTGAGCTTCCCATAGACGGGGCCGGGCCGGACGCCCCTGGCCAGTAGCCCGTCAAATACGATTTGTGATTTGTGAAAATCTGATTTGTGAACAAATCTACCTGGCCAGCAGCCGGTCAGTGTCGAGCCTGCCGGGGGCGGCGGGCTCAGTGACCAGGAAGCCGAAGGAGGGGACGCGGTGGACCGGCCTTCAGCAGCGGCCACCGGCCGGCCGCGTCCCCCCACACCCGGCGGTAGGACACCTCCTGCGGCAGGGGCGGCTCTCGCACTCCTCCCTGTCGAAGCTCCGCTTGGTCTTGATCAGCCCGGTGTCGGGGTAGATCTCGAACAGGGCGAGCATCTCGGGGTCCTTGTTGTCGAGCACCTGCCTCAGGCTGGAGTTGAGGGAGGCGCGCAGCTCCTCCAGGAATGACCCGGCCAGCATGGCGAGGGTGCCGAGGGTGAGGTGAGGGTGCCTCCTGCTCCTTCCTGCTCTTGCTCCTCTTCCCTT
>JAAEPP010000197.1 GCA_024232495.1 Flavobacteriaceae bacterium | reverse complement strand
TGGAATATTGTTCAAGATTATTTAAAGTTTTTTACATTAAAATATCGAAATAAAAGACTTTAAGGAAACATGGCTTTGAAAAATAAAAGATTTTTTTTTTTATATTCATTTAAAAAAATTTAAAGAAAATATAATGTTGATACATTATTATGTACCAGTCATAGCAGGAAAAGACATATAGTCATCTAGTCCCCACTATGGCTGGCACTTACATTTCAAAACTAATAATTTAAATATAAAGAAATACAAGGAAAATACAGAAAAACAAAGGGAAAGGGAAAGAGGCTGCTTTTTCGTTTTGCAGTAATATAGGCGAACCAGCTGAGTTGAAACTTTCAACCCATCTGGAACAACTCATTCAAAACGTTTCGTTTTATCTATAAATGTTATTGTGGCTTCAATAATGATTCGGTTAGACAAAATATTTAATTTGGAGTTTCCAAATAAAAGTAGTGCGCATAGGGCATTTGAATCAAGATTATTTGTATTTAAGCCTTGAATATCATCAAGTTGACCAAAGAGATCTCTACGCATTGGATTAAACAGGTGGCAGTGCAGGAGAAAGTGCTTGTTATCTTCAATTGCTTGACCACATGCACAAATAGGGTTAAGACAGTCAAAATTGTGCCGAAATCTGTGTGCATTCAAAGGGCTAAACTCTATGCGAAGTTTAGTCAGGCGTCTGATTCCGACAATATCGTAAACACCATATGTAGAATTTTTGGGCGGTCGTATGGTACTAATGAGGTTTCTTTTGAACTCTGTATAGGAGCTTGAATTTCTTGTGTCCTTATTAAGCTGGTTCCATTCAGCTATTACATTTGGAAAATAGGTGTTGAAATAGCGATCGGTTCTAAAACCTATTTCTTGATAAGAGCTCATATTTCGCAGGCTGTAGTACATTTGGCGTTCTGGTGGGATTTGAGAAAATAGGTATTCAGGGTATTGCGTAGTTTTCAAGGTAAAAAAATGGCATAACCGTCTATACCATCTTCTGTGGTAGAGAGTTTCCCAGCCTAGCTCATCAAAAAGCTTTTGCCTACTTGTACCCATCCATGCCCCTGTTACAGCAAGAGCAGCAGAGTATTGTGTTTGTTCAAGTCGTTTTGTAAAGTCTAATCGTAATTCAGGATCATGTTTATGGTAGATAATGTCTCCATAATCAAGATAGGGCCGAACATGAAGCTTGTATATTTGATCGAG
>JAAEPP010000196.1 GCA_024232495.1 Flavobacteriaceae bacterium | reverse complement strand
CCAAGGGGTGAGGGACCCCTGTGTGAGCGCTGCACAAGTGCTGCTGGGTGAAGCTCCCACTAATTGGCCGGGAACGTGGCCTGGCCCACACTCCCTCAACCTCGGTCCGGCGCTCATTAGCGGCGCCGGCCATCCCATGGGCTCGCAGCCAGCAAAGAACCGCGGTGCGTAGCCCTGGGCGTCCCTCGGATCATAGACCGCCTAGGCGGATTCTCCAGAAGTTAATACGTATTGTGAGCTGCCATCGCAGTAACCGACCGTCGCTGCGTGGAGGGGAGCGTTATCCCCCATGCACTCGGCAATCCCTCTCCCAGATAACCACCACCGCGGGCGCCGCCATAGACGATGATATTGTCCGTGACGAATGACCGCCTAGCGAGTGCTCGTAGCATCGGGAGTGTCTCCCGCAGATTCATCCGGCCCCATGACCTCCTGTGTGAGCGCTACGACTCGGTCCATATGGTGTGATGTAATGGCTGGCACGCATCCACTGCACTTAGCCCGCCCCGCGGAGGCCCGCGGGGTGTATCGGGGCACCTGCACTGGCATATGCATCTGCAGTGTGCACCCAAATCAACATGCAGTGTGCACTCCTGCCATGACCCAATGGTCGGCACGCATCGACTGCACTTAGCCCGCCCCACGGAAACCCGTGGGGTGTAGTGGGGCACCAGTCTCAGAATGTGCACCAGCAGTCTACACTCACATTGGCACGCAGTATGCACCCATGTCCAGACCAGCACAGCACGATCAGCCAAGTCAACACCATTTTAGTACAAGCCATTTATTGGTGCGAGTCAGACTGGGGCGCAGACGGGGAGCTTGTGGCGCCGCCGGTCGGAGCACTTGCCGCGTGGCACCTGGAGTGGGGGTCAGTGATGATGGAACACTGCCATTGCGAGTCGCACGTGGTCAACTGTGGGTCCGAACTGTCAGACTTCCTGCAGTTCAGTGCGTGTCATAATAATACTCAAGTATGCTGACAGCCCACCTGTGGTCAGACTTGGTGCGGCGGGCAACGCCTCCTCACGTCGGGCCCTGGTGTGGGGGTCAGTGACACGCACTGCCGCAGTCACAGTTGTGACGTCACGAAGTCTGGGGCTCAGCAGCGTCGGAGGATTGCCGAGAGTGCAAGTAGATCCATTCGAATGCGTGACAACCCACCTGGCGAGTATGCCACGAGTCCCATGGGGGGGGCGCCCTCAGTGCGGCCCCTGGAGTGGGGGTCAGTGACTTGCACTGCCTTCGTCACAGTGTGTGACGTCATGGAGCGGGGGTCCTGCACCGGCAGTGCAGGGGCGCCGGCGAGAAAGAGGGAAAGTGTAACTCAGACCATGACTACCCACCTGGCGGGCATGCTACGTGACACCGGGGGGCGACCAGGTGCGACCCCTGGAGTGGGGGTCAGCGACATGCACTGCCATCGTCACAGTACGTGACGTCATGGGGTGGGGATCTGTCCATTCGGCTCAGGGCGGTGGACGAGGAGAATAAGGGATGATGCATTCAGACCATGACTACCCACCTGGAAGTGTGCCACGTGACCCCGGGGGGCGCCCAGGTGCGACCCCTGGTGTGGGGGTCAGTGACATGCACTGCCGTAGTCACAGAACGTGACGTCATGGGATGGAAATCTGTCCAGTCGACTCAGGACAGTGGACGAGGAGAATAAGGGGAGATGCATTCAGACCATGACTGCCCACCTGGGAGTGTGCCACGGGACCCCGATGGGCGCCCAGGTGCGTCTCCTGGAGTGGGGGTCAGTGACATGCACTGCCTTAGTCACAGTACGTGACGTCATGGAGCCGAGGGGCGGCTGGGTTGGAGCAAGGCAGGATGCGAGTAGAACCATTTGAATACATGACAGCCCACCTGCGAGGGCGCTGCGAGCCGCCCTGGCGTGCCCAGACGCGGCCCCTGGAGTGGGGGTCAGCGACATGCGCTGCCTTAGTCACAGTGCGTGACGTCATGAGTCTGGGTTCGGCCGAGTTCGTAAAGCCGTGAAGGGCGAGAATGGAACGAGTTACACTCCTACCATGACTGCCCACCTGGGAAGTGTGCTGAGTGCCACCAGGGTGCGCCCCAGTGTGGCCCCTGGAGTGGGGATCAGTGACGTGCACTGCCTTCGTCACAGTACGTGACATCACGAGACTACGTATCTGCGGGGAAACCAGAGCCCAAGAAGCAATGCATTCGAGTCATGACAGCCCACCTGGGAAGCTTGTCGCGTGCCGCCAGGGCGCGCCAGACGCTGTTCCTGGAGTGGGGGTCAGTGACACGCACTGCCTAAATCACAGTATGTGATGTCATGGTAATACAGGGCTGCTGGAATGGCAGGACGGGAGAGATAGGTGTTCCATGCATGACAGCCCACCTAGAGTCTGGAGCCGCGGGGCGCGTTGGCGTGGTCCACGTGCCGGGCCCTGGGGTGGGAGGTCAGCCTGATGGAAAGCTGCCTAGAGCCAAGTCTGGCGTCTCGATTGAGACTTCGGCACGTGCCGCAGCTGAGTCAGACTGTGAGGATGACTGACGAGTCAACGGAACTCAATGATACCGCTGCCCACCTGGGAGGGAGCGACCCAAGGCGCCACCCCTGAGTTGGTGCAATGGCCCTGGAGTGGGGGTCAGCCAGATGTTCGGCTGCCTTAGAGCCAAGTCTGGCGTCTCGATTGAGACATCGACACGTGTCATAGTTGAGGACGAGGTGGTCACTGACGAGTCAACTCAATGATGCCGTTGCCCACCTTGGAGTGGCCGACCAAAGGCGCCAACCCTGTGCTGGTGCGGCGGCCCTGGCGCGGGGGTCAGCCAGATGTTAAGCTGCCATGCTGCTCGAAGCAGCGTTCAACGGAGCGAAAAAGAAAGAGCAACGTGGTGGGCGTCTACGACAATGCCCGGCTGCAGCTGGCGTGTGACGCGACCCAAAGTTGAACAACCCACCTGCAGCTCTCGGTCGGGAGCACGACATCAGTGCCGGGCCCAGGAAGACCCTGCAGAGGGGGATCAACTTGAGTGGAGTCATCAGTGCCACGCAGTAGGGTGCAGCGTGGTGGTTACCCAGTGTCGGCTGCCCACCTGACGGGGAGCGAGGCCCTGACCCACCCCGTCCGCCAACTGGCACCTGACGTGGGGTGGGCAGACACTGAGTGCTGCCACCATCACGGCATTTTCTTTTTTGTGATTGTCAGTTTATAAGACCTGCCGGAGGACCTTCCACAAATCATCACCTACTCAGCTG
>JAAEPP010000195.1 GCA_024232495.1 Flavobacteriaceae bacterium | reverse complement strand
ATAATCTCAACCTGATTAGGCATAGGAATTAAAGAAGGGAAAGGTTCCAAACTTTTATTTTCTGGATTTTGACAAGCAGCTAAAATTGCACTGATAAATATAAAGAAATAGTATACTTTCTGCATTAGTCTTTTACGAATTGATTTAGTGTTTTTAATAAAATATCTGGTTTTGATTTAATTGTGGTATTAAATTGAATTTCTTTAGGGACATTAGCAACTACATCGAAAAAATTATCACTAAAAGCTCCTTTTGTTTTAGAATATAAGAATACGTTTTTTTGCAATGTTTCAGATGCTAATCTGATTGAAAATCCTTCGTTATTTTCTTTTATTTCAATATCTATAGGTTGATTTTTTAGATTTAAATTTTTTGGTTTTGAAAAATAATGATAGTATTCAGCATCTCCATAAGTTAGTTTTAAAAAGGAATTTTCTTTTACAAATTCTCTGTTTGAAATGTCATAATTAAAAGCGATTTCACTGCTATTTATTGTGCTATTAAAAGCGTTTTTTTCTTCAAACAAGGTGTTTCCGTCAAAATCTAAATGACTAATCACTAGGGTGTTTTTTACTTCAGCAAAAGTATCATTTACTACATAAATAGCTACGTTTTTTTCTGTTTGAGTGCTTGAAATAATTATATTTTCAAAAGCTTTTTTAGCATGATACTGTAACGCTTTCCAATTACCCAAACCATCCATACTTGACCAGGAAACAGCAGGCCAACAATCATTTAATTGCCAATATAGTGTTCCCATAGTATATGGTTTTGCCCTTCGTTGTGCATGAATGCCTTTGGTCATTCCATATGCTTGAAGCATTTGACTCATGTACACATAATCGTCTCCTTTTGTTGGAACAGGGAAATCACGTTCCATATATTCCTTAATTAAAGAAAAACCTCTGGAGTGTTTTTGATGATTGGCAATAGAAGGGTGATTTAAATCAATACTATTCTGCTCTGTAAAATATTGAATAGTTTCGTAACTAGGAAAGGATTGAAAACCAAACTCACTCATAAATCGCGGGACTTCTTCTTCAAAATGCTCAAAAGGATAGCTGTCATGCCAAACCCACCAATCGTGCGCATCTCCCTCAAATAAATATCTTTTATCTCCTCGACCAAATTTAGGAGAACTTGCCCAATAAGAAACTGAAGGATGCAAGCTGTCCACTATTTGAGGAAGAGTGTGATTAAAAACAGCATCATACCCATTCCAAATTTCTTGTTTTTGAGCTTCGGTTTTACCATCTTTCCAGCCCCATCGATGCCATCCTTCACTATTTTCATTATTTCCACACCATAATGCGATACTTGGATGTTGCCGCAATCTTTTTACGTTTTCAACGGCCTCCTGTTTTACGTTTTCTAAAAATTCTTCATCTCCAGGATACATTGCACAAGCAAACATAAAATCTTGCCATACCAAAATACCTTTTGTATCACAAAGTTGATAAAAGAAGTTGTCTTCGTAAACGCCACCTCCCCAAACACGAAGCATATTCATATTGGAGTTTACTACATCATCGATTAATTTCACATAATCGTCTTGATCAACATCTGGAAGAAATATGTTTTGTGGAATATAGTTGGCACCTTTCATATAAACCGGCTTTCCATTGAGTTTAAAATAAAAACTTTCTCCTATAGAATCTTTTTCAGTTACTAATTCTATAGACCGTATCCCTAGATTTTTTGTAAAAGAAGTTTTTTGATACCCTTCACTTAAAAGCTCCACATTAATATTGTATAAATAAGGAGCACCTAAATTATGGGTCCACCATAGTTCTGGGTTTTTTATTGAAAAGGGTACTTGATATTCTGATTGTTCAGGAGTAACAGAAATGATTGATTCAAATATTTCTTTTGTATTATTATTTGTTATTTGAACAATGACCTCCTCTTTTGTTTGAGTGTGGATGGTTAATTCAGCAGAAATTTCAGCCTTTGATACTGAAATGGAATTGGTTTTTAGAAATACATTTTTAAAACGAATTTTATCATAGGAAACAAGTGATATGTCTCTAGTAATTCCCAATGTTTTAACTGTTGGTCCCCAATCCCAACCGTATTGATATTGTGGTTTACGAGTAAAAACTCGAGGAGATTCAGGTAGTTCGTAATCTATTTTTTCGGCTTCTTTTTTTTCAAAAGAATCGGTAGAATTCAAAATGATTTTTAATTCGTTTTCAAGCTTTAATACATCACTTACATCCACCTCCCAACTTCTAAAGGCATTATTGGTTTTTATTAATAGACTGTCATTTAAATATATATCGGCATATGTGTCTAAGCCTTCAAAACGTAAAAAATGTTTTGACTTTAAGAGTGTTTCTTCTGTAACTGAAACTTGTGTTTTATAGTTCCAATTTTTTTCTGAAATCCATTGAATAGAATCTTCTTTAGAACCAATAAATGGGTGAGGGATTTCCCCTAAATTTATTAAATCGTTTTGGACAGTTCCAGGTACAGTTGCAGGTTTCCATATAGAATCCCCTTTTTGAGAAAACTTCCAATGATTTAATAAGTAATTATATTCTATATCTTTTTTTGATTGTTTACACGATAGCAGCATTGATAAAAGTAAAACAACAAATAAGAACTTTTTTTTCATACAACTAAAATAAGAAAATAGGACTAGCTATCTATTTTTTAAAATATTTAAAAGTTTATGGATATAAAAATCGACTAAAAGCATATTTTACACGATTAAGTGTGTGTTTGTCAATTATTTTCATTATATTTATACTAGTTTAAATCCCCAATATCCCCACATAATGAAAATTTTAAAATTTGAGTCTCTCATTTTGTTATTATTATTAATTTTTACTTCTTGTTCAAAAGACGATAGTTTAGCTGTAGAACCAGCAGATTATTCAATCAATTTAAATTTAGCACACGAAACTGACTGGGAAATGGCAGATGCTATCCTTGTACTTATTAATGAGCACCGAGTATCTGTAGGATTATCTACCATAGAAAGAGATCAACAACAGGCTTCTGCTCATGCAGTAAAACATACCAATTATATGATCGAAATGAATCAGATCAATCATGATAATTTTAGTGAACGTTCCGAAGCCTTGAGGCAAAACGGAGCAATTCGTGTTGGAGAAAACGTTGCATTTGGATACACAAATGCATCAGATGTGGTTTTCGCTTGGTTACAAAGCCCATCTCACAAGTTAGTAATAGAGGGTAACTTTACTCATTCAGGATTTGGTGTGATAGCTAAAGAGAATGGGGCGTATTTTTTTACACAGCTTTTCTACAGTAAATAAAATTACTTTTTCAATTCAACCATTTACCGTATTTTTACCTAAATCAACGTAAAATTTTGGCCATGGCAATTGCAAAACCTTTTAATTTAAACAAATGGATTGAAGATAATCGAGATTTATTGAAACCCCCTGTCGCAAATAAAAATTTATATGTAGTTTCTAAAGATTATATTGTGATGATTGTTGCTGGGCCTAATGCAAGAAAAGATTACCATTTTAACGAAACGGAAGAACTTTTTTACCAATTGGAAGGAGATATTCAAGTCAATATTCAAGAAGATGGTCAAAAGAGAGAAATGAAGCTTGGTCCTGGCGATATGTTTTTGTTACCGGCTAATACGCCTCACTCTCCTGTTAGAAGCGAAGGTTCTATTGGATTGGTTGTGGAGCGTGTTAGAAAAGGTAAAAACCTTAAAGATGGTCTTATGTGGTTTTGTGATGATTGCAACCACAAACTATATGAGGTTTATTTTGAATTACAGGATGTAGAAAAAGATTTTCAACCTCATTTTAAAGCCTATTATAATTCAGAGGAATTAAGGACTTGTGATAATTGCGGGACCGTTATGGATACAGATTCACGATTTATTGGTGACTAAACCTATATTTTCTTTAATTTTTTCATTCTTTAATATTTTTTAAAATCTTCAAAGGAATACCTACCTTTGCACACTCATTTTAGAATAATAAAACAATAAATATATGGCTACTGTTGCAAACGCATTTGGAATTGAAAGTGCATTAGAAAAATTAGGAGTTAACGAAATAAACAAAGGGACTTCTACAGGAAGTAACTGGTTTTCGGAAGGAAATATGATTTCGTCATATTCGCCTGTTGATGGTAAATTAATAGGAAAAGTAACAACAACTTCTCGTGAAGATTACGACCGAGTAATCGATATAGCTAAAGCTGCTTACAAAGAATGGAGAAAGGTTCCAGCACCTCAAAGAGGTGAAATTGTTCGCCAGTTTGGAAATAAATTAAGAGAATTAAAAGAACCATTAGGACAACTGGTTTCTTATGAAATGGGAAAATCATTACAAGAAGGTTACGGAGAGGTTCAAGAAATGATTGACATCTGTGACTTTGCAGTGGGTCTTTCAAGACAGTTGAACGGACAAACTATTCCATCGGAACGCCCAGGACATGTTATGCGCGAGCAATGGCATCCTATTGGAATTGTAGGGATTATCTCTGCATTTAATTTTCCTGTAGCGGTTTGGTCTTGGAACACAGCCTTAGCATGGATTTGTGGAGATGTATGTGTTTGGAAAGCTTCAGAAAAAGCACCAATTTGTTCGATAGCTTGTCAAAACATTATAGCAGCTATTTTAAAAGAAAATAACCTTCCAGAAGGAATATCTTCTATCATTAATGGGGATTATAAAGTAGGGGAAATGATGACTACAGACACAAGAGTTCCTCTGGTATCAGCTACAGGATCTACTCGCATGGGTAGAATTGTAGGAGCAACGGTAGCAGAGCGTTTTGGAAAATCTTTATTAGAATTAGGAGGGAACAATGCAATTATCATTACACCAACTGCCGACTTAAAAGTGGTAGTTCCAGGCGCTGTATTTGGTGCGGTTGGGACTGCTGGACAACGTTGTACTTCCACTAGAAGATTAATTATTCACGAATCGGTTTACGATAAGGTAAGAGATGCGATTGTTGGTGCTTATGGACAAATCGTAATTGGCAATCCCTTGGACGAAACTAAGCATATGGGGCCATTAATCGATAAAGATGCAGTGAATATGTATTTAGCAGCGATTGAAAAAGCAAAAGCGGAAGGTGGTAATGTACTAGTTGAAGGTGGAGTTTTAGAAGGCGAAGGATTTGAAAGCGGTTGTTATGTAAAACCTGCGATTATTGAAGCAGAGAACCATTTTGAGATTGTACAACATGAAACATTTGCTCCAATATTATATTTAATGAAATATTCTGGGGATGTTGAAAATGCAATCGAAACTCAAAATGGAGTAGCGCAAGGATTGTCTTCAGCTATTATGACCAATGAAATGAAAGAAGCCGAAAAATTCTTGTCTTATGCTGGATCAGATTGTGGTATTGCTAACGTAAATATTGGTACCTCAGGAGCTGAAATTGGCGGTGCCTTTGGAGGTGAAAAAGAAACTGGTGGCGGACGTGAATCTGGGTCTGATTCTTGGAAAGTGTATATGCGTAGACAAACCAATACGGTAAACTACTCAGACGAATTACCTTTAGCACAAGGAATTAAATTCGATTTGTAATCGATGATATTATCAAATCAAAAGCCTCTAAATATATATTTAGAGGCTTTTTGGTTTCATGATAATCTTTTGAATAAACTACCTGAGTCTCTTATATTATGTTCACTTTTTAACTATACTTCATTTTACGTAAAATACGAGCGGTCTCTTTATAAGAGTTATAAATACTTCCGTTCTGTTTTTTTAAAAAAGGTTTGGATTCCATTAATTTATCTTTTGCATCGATAAAATCATTTAAAAAACAAATCAAATAAGTAGCAGGAAGACTTTTTAAATCCTTTTCCTCGGAAGTATTTAAAGGAATATTTTTTTTTAATTTCTCAATAATTGCATTGTTCGCATTGTAGATATGGTATAATGTTCGTTTGTTAAATTGAGGTGGATCAAAAAGCAAAACCGTGTCCATTTGGTACGATCCGTTTTCATTAAAAGTAATAATAACTTCCTCCAAAGGATAGTATTTGTATTGATTGTTTAAGCCTAAATGAACATATTCAATAATTCGAAATTCGTTTTCAGTAAAGCGAATACTTACTTCATCCAAATTGGAATAAAATAAACGTACCTGTTCGTTAATGAGTTCTATATCCACTCTAGAGTAATAGGTTTCGTCCTTTACTTTTTTAATTGTTCCTGCCCAGCAAACCACAAATTGTTCTTTAAAAACATGATAAAATGAAGGCAAGTCTTTGTGTTTTTGATTGATAAACTCAATAACTCCATCCAAGGTATGCTCAATATTATTTTTAGCTTTGGTCTCGATGGCTTTTACGATTTCTGAATTGACGTCTTTAATCTCAATATCAAAATCTTTTGGCATCGAAATACTACCATCTCGCATAAAAATAGAGCCTCCCCAATACTTCCAGATATTTTTTCGCAGGGAGGTTATTTTTTGAGTAGGTCGAATGGTTACTAAACCAACTACTTTGTGTTCGGGTAAATTTGGGAAAGGAACATTTTCGTAAGTAACAATGGGTGGATTTGCTAAATAAGCATTGATGAGGTTTTGGATTTTGCTATCATCAAAAAAATCGACTCCACTAATTGTATTTGCCTCATCTTCTACGCCCACTACAATAAAACTATTATTTTTTGGATTGCTATTACTAAGTGCACAAACGTGCTTTAAAAATTTTGCTTTTCCTTCTTTTGAACCTAAATTAATTTTCCGCTTTTTATCATAGAAACTACTCTCATCGTTATGAGCAAGTAAGTTTTTAATTAAAAGCCGTTTGTTAATCATGTTTTATTTTTTATTGACAATAGTACTAGATGCTTGGTCCAAAGCCATTACGGTTAAATCGGCAATATTAACATGAGCGGGTCTGGTCACCGTAAACCAAATTATTTCAGCAATATCTTTTGCTTGCAATGGCGTAAACCCCTGGTAAATTTTAGTTGCTTTTTGGGTATCGCCTTTAAATCGTACTTCACTAAATTCGGTAGCTACCATGCCCGGATTGATGGCTCCTACTTTAATCCCTTTTCCGTTTAAATCGATACGCATTCCTTGATTAATTGCGTCCACAGCATATTTACTAGCACAGTAAACATTTCCTTTCGGATAAACTTCCTTTCCAGCAGTAGATCCAATATTGATAATATGGCCACTTTGGCTTAGCAACATAGTTGGAAGTACGGCCTTACTAACATATAGCAATCCTTTAACGTTGATGTCGATCATAGCATCCCAATCTTCTACATTACCGTCTTGGATCTTATCTAAACCATGAGCATTTCCGGCATTGTTTATTAAAATATCAATAGTCGAAAAAACTTTTGGAAGTGATTTAATTTTTAAAAACACATCTTTTTTATTTCTAACATCAAAATTTAAGATGTGAATATTGCATAATGAGTTCAATTCATTTTTTAATGTGTCGAGGCGTTCTTGTCGTCTTCCGCAAAGGATTAAATTAATACCATTTCTAGCAAATATTTTAGCTGTTGCCATTCCAATTCCAGAGGAAGCACCCGTAATTAATGCGGTTTTTGTATACATAATCATAAAGTTTTCAAAAAGAGGCTTTGTTTTTTAATAAATAACCCGTTATTTAATATAGAAAAGTACGTATTTAATGCACTTTAACCCTTTAAATCGGGCGGCTAATTTTAACCAATTATTAACAAGGTTTTAAATGTTAATTTTTCAATTTAGCAATCCATAAAAAAAACCTGTTTATTAAATAATATAAGACATGGAACAAACAGATACAACGCTAGATATTGGCGCTTTAAACGAAAAAATTGAGAACGAGTCAGCCTTCATAGATATTCTTTCTATGGAAATGAATAAGGTGATAGTTGGGCAAAAACATATGGTCGAACGTTTACTGATTGGTTTGCTTGGAGGGGGACATATTTTGCTGGAAGGGGTGCCTGGATTGGCAAAAACCTTGGCGATAAACACCCTTGCAAAAGCTGTTCATGGAGATTTTAGCAGAGTTCAGTTTACACCAGATTTACTTCCTGCCGATGTGGTTGGAACAATGATTTACAATATGAAGGACAATGACTTCAGTATCAAGAAGGGCCCTATTTTTGCAAATTTTGTTTTGGCAGACGAAATTAATCGTGCTCCCGCGAAAGTTCAATCTGCTCTACTAGAAGCAATGCAAGAAAAGCAAGTGACTATTGGTGATGAAACATTTACTTTGGACAAGCCGTTTTTAGTTATGGCTACTCAAAATCCTATCGAACAAGAAGGTACGTACCCTTTGCCAGAGGCACAAGTGGATCGTTTTATGTTGAAAACAGTGATAAAATATCCACAGCTAGCTGAAGAACAATTAATAGTTCGTCAAAACTTAAAAGGAAGTTTTGAAGAAGTAAATCAAGTGGTTTCCTTAGATCAAATATTAAAAGCTCAAAAGTCGGTTCGTGAAGTGTATATGGACGAAAAAATAGAGAAATATATCTTAGATATTATTTTTGCTACTAGAACTCCAGAAAATTATAATTTAGCAGATTTAAACCCTTTAATTAGTTTTGGATCCTCTCCAAGGGGAAGTATTAATCTAGCTATAGCTTCTAAATGTTATGCATTTATAAAACGAAGAGGATATGTGATTCCAGAAGATGTAAGAGCTGTTGTACACGACGTGCTTCGCCATCGTATCGGTATTACTTATGAAGCAGAAGCGGAAAATATTACTTCAGAAGACATCATCAATAAGATTGTAAACGAAATTGAAGTGCCTTAGAATTTAAATATTTTAGATTCTTAACATTCGCCAATATTGAAAAACTTGTTTTAACAAGCATTACATACTTAAAAAATGGACACTAAAGAACTCCTTAAAAAAGTACGAAAAATCGAGATCAAAACGCGTCGCCTGAGCGACCACATGTTTGGTGGTGAGTACCATAGCACTTTTAAAGGCCGTGGAATGACTTTTAGTGAAGTTCGTCAGTATCAATTTGGTGATGATGTTCGTTCTATTGATTGGAATGTAACGGCTCGTTATAACGAACCTTATATTAAAGTTTTTGAGGAAGAGCGTGAACTGACGTTGATGTTGATAGTAGACGTTAGTGGTTCTGAAATGTTTGGAACAGATGGTCAATTTAAAAATGAAATTATTACAGAAATTGCTGCGACTTTAGCGTTTTCAGCTTTACAGAATAATGATAAAATAGGCTTGATTTTATTTTCGGATGAAATCGAGTTATTTATTCCACCAAAAAAAGGAAAGTCTCACGTATTACGAATTATTAGAGAATTATTAGAACATAAGCCAAATAGTAAAGAAACAGATATTGCTATGGCTCTTAAATATTTCTCTAAAATTATCAAGAAAAAAGCCATCGTATTTGTTTTATCAGATTTTATAACGGATGCCTACCGAGAGACATTAAAAATAGTTTCAGGCAAACATGATATTACTGGAATTAGGGTTTACGATAAAAATGAAGAACAAATTCCAAATTTAGGAGTGGTTCAAATGGAAGATCAAGAAACTGGAGAGCTAATGCTAGTAAATACTTCCTCAAAAGGAGTTCGTGCTCACTATCGTTCATATTACCTAGGTAGGGCAAATTATTTTAAAGAATCGTTTCAGAAAAGCGGTGCAGGTGCATTGACGTGTAGAGTAGACGAAAGTTATGTGAAAAAAATGTTGGGCTATTTTAAAAACCGATAGTTATTAATGAAGGAAAGTAAGAGGTATATAAAAATAGATTTATATCAAAGTGTTATAAAAAACATCTTGGGTTTATCCTTATTTATTTTAGGCTCTGTGACTTATGCACAAGTTACTTCTTCTATAGATACAACACAAATACGAGTTGGAGAAGAAATTATTTATTCTATTCAAGTGGAAACCGATTCAACGGATTTAGTCCTATTCCCAGAGGGACAATCATTCAACCCTTTAGAAGTTATTGAATCGTACGAGTTAGATACTATAAAAATTCAAGATAGAATTAGGCTGATAAAAAAATACGGATTAACTCAGTTTGATTCTGGTAATTATACACTTCCTTCACAAAGGATTATTATTAACAATAATCCTTTCGATACCGATTCAGTTCAAGTCGAAGTAGCTAAAGTAGTTGTGGACACTACGAAACAAAAAATGTTTCATATCAAACCTGCTTTTGAAGTGGAAAATCCAGGTTTTGATATTGAGAAATTATTTTGGTGGTTAATCCCAATTTTACTTCTAATCGCGATAGGAATATTTTTTTATCTCAAAAAAAGAAAAAGAGAAGAGACCAAACATCAGCTACCTCCATATGAAGAGGCTATACGAGCTCTACAAGAATTGGATCATTCGTATTTTTTAGAAAATGATAATTCTAAAAGATATTATTCTTCTCTAACAGAAATCTTAAAAACCTACATAGGTAAAGAAGTAGACGACACTGCTTTAGAAAGTACCAGTAATGAGTTAATTGAACGATTGATTTTACATAAAGATTCAGGGAATTTCGATTTTGATAGAGCAACAATTAAAAAGATTGATGAAATATTAAAGCGCGCTGATTTAATCAAGTTTGCTAAAATGAAAGAACAAGAAGGACAGGCAAAAGTGGACCGTACAGTTGTTGAAGATATTATTAATGAAACAAAGGAAATTATTCCTGAGCCTTCACAAGAAGAACTGCTTCAAAATCAATTATACCTTGAAAATTTGCGTAAAAAGGAATTGAAAAGGAAACGTATTAAAATTACTTTAGGAGCAGTCGCAACAGTTATGATTTTTGCGGTGATTTACGGAAGCATCAAAGGGTTTGACGAATTGAAAGACCTAACACTTGGTAACAAAATGCGTAGTCTTTCAGAAGGAAGATGGATAAAAAGCGAGTATGGATCTCCTTTAATAGTAATAGAAACCCCTCAAGTTTTAATGAGAACCGACGATCCTTTAGTAACAAAAAGTATAAGTATTAAAAGAAAGGGGTTATTCACTTATGGTGAAATCCAAGAGCCTTTATACATAAAAGTAAGTGCTTTAAAATTTAGTCAAGAACAAAAAATAGAATTGGAATCTTCATTAGACACGGCTTTGGCTATATTAGAGAAATCAGGTGCGAAAAATTTATTAGTAAAGAGAGACGATTTTGAAACTGAAAACGGTATTAAGGGAATAAAAGCTTATGGTGATTTTTATTTGCAAACTTCAGAAAACAAAATTTTAAAGAAAAAGAGTACTTATGAGTTACTTTTGTTTGCTCAAGAAAACGGATTGCAAGAAGTTTTAGTCATTTATCAAGATGATGGACGATTTGCCGAAAGTATAAAAGATCGGATTATCAATTCAATTGAGTTAGAGGTTACTCAGGAAAATAAGAAAAAAAATGAGCAGTAATTTTGAATTTGTAAACCCAGAATTATTTTGGATACTATTGTTGTTTCCATTTTTATTTCTTTGGTTTTTTTTTAAAAAAAATCAACAAACTGCGGTATTAAAAATTTCAAGTTTAAAAGGGTTTGATACTTCTAAAAATTGGTTAGCAAAATTGAGGCCAATATTATTTGTTATTCGGTTAGTTGTTTTGTCTTTAATAATTACCGCTATTGCAAGACCAAGAACTGTAGATGAATCTACCCGTATAAAAACTACTAAAGGAATTGATATTGTAATCGCAATTGATGTTTCAGCAAGTATGTTAGCAAGAGATTTAAAACCAAACCGATTGGAAGCTCTAAAAAAAGTAGCTTCTAGATTTATCCAAGCCCGACCAAATGATCGATTAGGATTGGTTGAATATGCAGGTGAAAGTTATACAAAAACACCTCTCACAAGTGATAAAAACATCGTATTGTCTTCACTTAAAAGCATAAAATACAATACTACAATTATTGGAGGAACAGCTATTGGCATGGGATTAGCTACATCTGTAAATCGATTAAAAGAAAGTAGAGCCAAAGGGAAAGTGATAATTTTATTAACTGATGGGGTTAATAATTCAGGTTTTATTGATCCAAAAATAGCAAGTGAATTAGCTGTTGAGTTTGGTATAAAAGTGTATACAATAGGATTAGGATCAAACGGTATGGCTCTTTCACCAATTGGCATTCTGCCAAATGGATCTTTTCAGTATGGAAACATTCAAGTTGAAATTGATGAAGATCTTTTAAATCAGATCGCCGAGACAACAGGAGGAAAGTACTTTAGGGCAACAAGTAATACTAAGTTAGAAGAAATTTATGCGGAAATAAATAAATTGGAAAAAACCGAAATTGAAGAAACCAAATATAAAAGTTATAATGAGTTATTTAGACCTTTAATTCTAGCCGCATTAGGTTTATTGTTGTTTGAGTTATTGTTACGATACACCGTATATAAAAGTTTTATTTAATAAGTTTAAGCATGTATCAATTAGAGAAACCTATATATTTTTATTTACTATCAACCATTCTTGTGTTTATAGTAATTTTTCTAATGGTTTTTCTATGGAAAAAACACACTCAAAGGAAATTTGCTCATGATATTGCTTTAAATAAAATTACTCCAGACCGATCTTTTTTTAAATCTTGGTTTAAATTAATAATACTATTATTAGCTATAACAAGTTTAGTAATAGCTTTGGTGAATCCCAAGATTGGAACAAAAATTGAAACTGTAACACGAGAAGGTGTGGATGTAGTTTTTGCCTTAGACGTTTCTAAAAGTATGTTGGCTGAAGATATTGCTCCAAACCGTATTGATAAATCTAAACAGTTAATTACACAAATTATCAATAGTTTAGGTGGTGATCGAGTAGGAATAATAGGTTATGCTGGTAGTGCTTTCCCACAAGTGCCAATTACGACTGACTTTTCAACAACTAAGTTGTTTTTGAACAGTATGAATACCGATATGGTATCATCACAAGGAACGGCTATCACGGAAGCTATAAAAATGGCGGGAACATACTATAATAATGAAGATCAAGTAAACAAAGTATTATTTATAATATCAGACGGAGAAGATCATGAAGGAAATATTTCTGAAATTGTAAACGAAGCTGCTAATTCGGGTATTCGTATATATACTATTGGAGTTGGCACTAAAGCTGGAGGACCTATACCTGTCAAGAAAAATGGCATATTACAATATTATAAAAGAGACCAGAAAAATCAGCAAGTAATTACAAAACTTGACATTAAAAAATTAACAGATATTGCGACCAAAGGGAATGGAGAATATGTTGACGGAAGTAACACGAGCGAAGTTATTGAACAAGTAACGAAAATTTTAGGTGGAATGAATCAAAAAGAATTTGAAGCAAAACAATTTACAGATTTCAAGGATCGGTTTCAATGGTTTTTAGGGGTTTCAATTTTCCTATTAGTTTTTGAATTAGTATTATTAGAAAGAAAAACAGCTTGGATTAAAAAATTAAACTTATTTAATGAAGATTAATTATTTTAAATATAATATGTACATATCAAGGCTTAAAACGCTTTGTATTTTTTTAGTTTTTAACTTTGGGACTTCTATAATTGCACAGGAGGCAAATAAAGAAAAACAAAAGGTTTTGAAGGAATCAAAAGAATTTTTAAGTGAGGCTAATTATGAAATGGAAAATGATAATTTTTCTTTAGCAGAAGCAGCTTACAGGGAAGCAATTGCAACAAATCCAGAGGAAGATACTGGTAAGTATAATTTAGGGACAGCTTATTATGATAAAGAAATGAATGATGTAGCTATGTCTCGGTTTAAACAAGCAGCTGCAGTAGCTGATACAAAGTCTGATAAACATAAAGTTTTTCATAATTTAGGAAATACTTTTATGAATGAGAAACTTTACAAAGAAGCTGTTGAGTCTTATAAAAATGCACTACGTAACAATCCAAAAGATGAAGAAACACGTTATAATTATGCCTTAGCAAAAGAATTGCTCGAGGAGCAAGAGAAAAACGGTGGAGGCGATGACAACAAAGAGAACCAAGAGAACCAAGAGGATAAACAGGAGGAAGAAAAGAAAGAGAACCAGGACAATGAGAATAATAAAAAGGATAAAGAAGATGGTGATCAAAAAAACGAACAAAATAAAGGAGAGGAAGAACAAGATAAAAAAGAGGGTAATGAAAATGAGGATAAAGGAAAACCAGAAGAGCCAAAAGATAAAAAGCAACAGCAACAACCAACCGAACCAGGAAAGTTATCACCACAACAGGTAAAGAACTTATTAGAAGCAATGAATAATGAAGAAAAAAAGGTTCAAGAAAAGATAAATGCTAAAAAGCAAAAAGGCACAAAAGTAAAACCTGAAAAAGATTGGTAATGAGATTAGTATCGATTTTCATATTATTTATTTTAATGGGTATTGGTGTCCAGGCCCAAGTTTCTTTTGTAGTAAAAGCGAGTAAAAAAACGCTTGGGATTAATGAACGGTTACGTATTGATTTTGAAATGAATGAAGACGGAGATAATTTTGTTCCTCCAAGTTTTAAAGGGTTTAATGTAGTGGGTGGGCCTAATCAATCTATCAGTAATTCTTGGATAAATGGAAAAAGAAGTTATTCAAAAACATACTCCTATTTTCTGGCACCTAAATCACAAGGAACGTTTAGTATCAATCAAGCTACTATCGAAATTGATGACCAAATATATAAAACCACCCCTTTAAAAATTATAATTACTGAAGCTGTTTCAAAACCTAAAGATGGTAATAGCGCTGATTACGTTGCTAGTGAAAATGTACATTTAATTGCAGAGGTGTCAAAATCCAATCCTTTTTTAAATGAAGCCATTGTAATCGTATATAAATTATATGTTTCAAATGATGTAAGTATAACAAGAAGCTGGCAGGAATTGGATACTCCTAAGTTTCAAGATTTTTGGAGTCAATACATAGAAGAAAAAAGAGAACAGCAAATTTACGAGACAACTTACCAAGGAAAGCCTTATCGCTACGTAATTTTAAAAAAAGCAGTTTTGTACCCTCAAAAAACAGGAGAATTAACTATCGAACCCTTAACATTAGATGTTCCAATTGATGTACAAGGAAATACAAGAGATATTTTTGGTCGTAGAAGAATGACTCGTGTCAATAGAACAATCTCTGCAGGTAAAAGAATTATTAACGTTAAGCCTTTACCAACAGAAGGGAGACCAGATGATTTTTCTGGAGCAGTTGGTAATTTTAATTTCAGTGTTTCTGTCAACAAAACAATGTTAGATGCCAATGAAGCTTTAGAGTTAAAAATTAGAACAAAAGGGGTAGGTAATTTAAAACTATTTAACCTTCCTTCTTTAACCTTACCAAGTTCATTAGAAGTTTACGAACCAGTAAGAGATAATAAGGTAGCTATTAATATTAAGGGAATGAATGGTTTTATTAGCGATACCTACACCATAATTCCACAGTACAAAGGCAGTTACCCAATTAGACCTATCTCTTTTTCGTATTTCGATGTAACTTCCGCTAAATATAAAACCATTATATCTGACGAGATTGTAGTAAAAGTTCAAAATGGTCCTGTACCAAATCAATTAACTGAAGTAAATAAAAGCTTGAGCACAGAGAATGTTCTTTCTTTAACAAATAATCAGTTTAAATATATCAAGACTTCAACAAAGTTTATATCCGTAAATGATCTAGTTTTTTTTAAAACTTTTAAATTTTGGTGCTTATTAAGCATCCCATTTGTGTTTATCCCCATTATCATATTAATTGGAAATACAAGACGTAAAAGACTCAATGATGTTGAGGGTAGAAGATACAGGATAGCAACACGATTAGCTAAAAAATATTTATCGGAAGCTAAAAATAATATAGGTAAACAAGAACTTTTTTATGATTCTTTAGAACGCGCCTTACACAATTACTTAAAAGCTAAATTAGCAATTGTTACTTCAGAATTTTCAAAAGAAAAAATAATAGAATTGCTCACTGATAGAAAAGTAGAAAAAAATGTTGTCTCAGACTTTGAGGGGCTTCTTAAAAGTTGTGAATTTGCAAGATATACACCAACCTCTGATGTTGCTATCCAAAAAGATTACAATAAAGCAGTAAAAGTTATTTCTAATATTGACAAACAATTTCAATAATGAAAAATAAATTTTTAACATTTTTAATGACGTTTAGAGGCGTAATTTTCATTTTTTTAATGATCATTTCGAACCAGAGTTATTCTCAAAATAAACCACTTTTTGAGCAAGGAAAATCGTTATACAAAGTCGAAAAATATCAAGAGGCAATTACATCATGGATGAAAATTTTAGACCATGAAAAGCATTCTTCCGAATTATATTTTAATTTAGGGAACGCACATTATAAGTTAAATAATATAGGGCCAAGTATTTATTATTTTGAAAAAGCCTTGTTGCTATCGCCTAACGATCGAGATATAAAAAATAACTTGTCATTTGCAGAAAATGCAAAGGTTGATGCCATTGATCCATTACCTAAAACTATTTTTTATAAGTGGTACCATTCCATATCAGATTTACTAACATTTGACGGTTGGGCTTACACTTCTGTTTTTATGGTTATTGTTTTTGTAGTGTGCTTTTTGGTGTATTATTTTTCATATTCAGAAATAATAAAACGGTTCTTTTTTGTTTCCTCAACTATTTCAATATTTTTCCTTGGAATGTCGCTTTCTATGGCTTTTTCTACTTATGAAGATGCTATTAATAATAACCCTGCAATTATTTTTGCAGAAAGCACAGACGTAAGAGAAGCTCCCAATTTAAGAAGTGAAATATCATTTATGCTTCACGAAGGTACTAAAGTTCAAATTTTAGAGAGAGATGTTGACTGGGGTCTTATAGAAATTGCCAATGGAAAAGAAGGTTGGATTCCGTTAACTGACCTAAAAGAATTGTAAGTTATTCTTTTTTTTCAGATTGATTGATGTTTAGAATCTCCTTTTGAACATCTATATTTTTTAAGTCTTCGACTAAATCTGGCAGTAAAAGAGGAGCCAAAGCTGCTACTGGAGCGTAGAGATTAGAATTTTCTTTTTTTTCATTAGAAATCACATACTGGGTTGTATTCCATTGATTAAAAAACATAAAAATAACACTTACAATAAAAGCAGAAAATAGTAAATTAAAAACACCACCAAGAATTTTGTTAAACAGGCCTAAAAAAGCAAAATCTGCAATTTTAGTCAAGAACTTACCAGCCCAATTAATAATAAAAACAATACTAATAAAGGTTACTGCTTTTGCAACAAAATACGTAGTTTCTTCACTTAAAGAAAACCAATTATTAATATAGCTAGCTGCAAATTCCGAAAAATAAATTGCCCCAATAACTCCTAATATCAAGCCAATAAACGAAGCAAGACTTACAAACAGTCCTTTTCTCATACCTTGTACAAAGGCAAAAACAAATATAGTCCCCAGGATAATGTCTAATAAGTTCATTTTCTAAATTTAGCTTAAAGATACATTATCTTTGTAATGTAATTAGATGAATAGTAAATATTAATACTTTCACTTAAATCAATTAACTATGGCAAGAGACGAACAATTAAAACGATTATGGGACAATGTAGTTTTGAATCTTAGTAATCAGTTTGCTGACGGAGAAAAACTAGATTTAGACGCCATAATATACATTATAGGATTACAAGAAAAGGGGAATTTGAAAACAAAATATAATAAAGATGACAAAATTAATTTAATGCATATAGCTATTTGTAGACTATTAGAACCTTTTGGATATTACGAATTTGATTATTTTGATAAAGATGGTTGGCCTCATTATAGAGTTCTAGAAAAACTTCCTTCTTTAAAAGCAGGAGAGCAAACAGTTTTGATGAAAGAAGCAATAGTTAATTATTTCTTAGATAAAAAGTAGAGAAATAATATCTGAGGAAATATCTAGTAAGGCTCTTTTCTGTTTATTTTGTTGTGCTAGACCTAGTAATAATGTAATTTTGTGCAGTTATAACTAATTAATAATGATTCATAATATAAAAGAACACATAGCTGAAGTAGAAGCTTTTTCAGCAAAGTCATTAGAGGAAGTAGAGCAATTCCGGATAAAATACATAGGAAAAAAGGGGCTATTGAATGATTTTTTTGCTGAGTTTAAAAATGTTCCAAACGATCAAAAAAAAGAATTTGGACAGACTATCAATCTTCTAAAAACAAAAGCTACAGAAAAAGTTAGCTCACAAAAAGCGTTATTATCGAAGAGGGAAGAAATCAACGGGAATTATGGAGATTTAACACGTCCAGGAGAACCAAATGAGTTAGGGTCAAGACATCCAATTTCTATTGTAAAGAATAAAATTATAGATATTTTTTCAAGGATCGGATTTAATGTTTCTGAAGGTCCAGAAATCGAAGATGACTGGCATAATTTTACAGCATTAAACCTCCCTGAATATCATCCTGCCAGAGATATGCAGGATACTTTTTTTATCGAAAAAGATCCAGATGTATTGTTAAGGACGCATACTTCTTCAGTACAAGTTCGATACATGGAAAATAATAAACCTCCTATTAGAACAATTTCTCCCGGAAGAGTTTATAGAAATGAAGCTATCTCAGCAAGATCTCATTGTTTTTTTCATCAAGTAGAGGGCTTATATGTAGATAAAGGGGTGAGTTTTGCAGATTTAAAACAAACGTTACAATACTTTACAACCGAGATGTTTGGGAAATCTAAAATTCGGTTACGCCCATCTTATTTCCCTTTCACAGAACCAAGTGCAGAGGTAGATGTTTATTGGGGCTTAGAAACAGAAACAGACTACAAAATGACTAAAGGAACTGGTTGGTTAGAGATTATGGGCTGTGGTATGGTAGATCCAAATGTTTTAAAAAATTGCAATATAGATCCTGAAATATATTCAGGGTTTGCCTTTGGAATGGGGATCGACCGAATTGCTTTACTTTTGCATCAAATCCCAGATATTCGTATGTTCAGCGAAAACGATGTTCGTTTTTTAGAGCAGTTTAAAAGTCAATAACTTATAACTACTTTAAAATCTTTTTTAAATGAAAAAAGATATTAAAATCCCACTTGTCGAAAAAATTCAAGTGCTTGCAGCTTTCGAATGGGATAAAGATTTTTTATCCAAAACTTGGAATGTATATGTGGTCAATAATCGCGAAGATATTATTGAGTCTGTTTTAGTAATGTCAAGAGGTAGCTATAAAAACAAGAAAACTTCCACACTACGCCACGGATTAGGTGATTTGCCGCCTCATATGGGAGCGAAAGTAGAAATGATTACAGAAGAGGTTATAGGTTTTACCAATGAGTATATTGTAACATTTTTTGCTGAAGGACAACTCTTTGATAAGACATTTATTTTTAAGCCTTATAGTATCAAAGAGAACAATACGATATTTGTCGATCTGATGGGGCAAGATTGCGTTTTAGCAGAATAAAGATAATCCCTCACAAGTAGGAGTTATAAATTAATAGTCAATAACTAGTTATTGACTATTAATTGTTTGGTAGAAATTCCTTGATCTCCTCTGATCACTAACATATAGGTAGCATTGGCAAGGGTAGCAATATCTATCGTAATTTCTGATCCCATAGTCCTTAAGTCTACCTTATTTACGATT
>JAAEPP010000194.1 GCA_024232495.1 Flavobacteriaceae bacterium | reverse complement strand
TTATCTTTATTTAAGTTTTTTAAACTCTTGTAAAGCTAAATAGAATGCGATTCCAAAAAGAAAAGTAATTATTCCTGCAAAGTATGGTATAAAATCATTCATTTTTTCGAGTTTTTAATGAGTCGTAAATAAATACCAAAAGCTAGTATGGAAGGAACCCATAGTCCTATAAATATGGCGTTGTCTTTTTCTCCAGAAAAAAATAATATTTCTGAAAATATCAAGCTTGAAAGAGCAGATATTAAAAGTAATATGTCTATTATGTTAAAATGTTTGAACATGTTTTTATTTTTAAATTGATTATTTATAGTTTAACTGTGAGACCTAGACCTCCGCTTGCACCTTGTGTGTTTCCACCTCCTAATTCAAGATATACTCCCCATTTTTCATTCCAAAACCATCTTCCTCCAACATGCAATCCTAGATCTAAATCACTGTCTGTATCTAAATCACCATTATACATGGCATAACCAAGTCCTAGGCCACCGTAAACATCCCATGACTCATTAGTTATTTCGAACAAATTATCAAAATAATAATTTCCTCTTACATAGAGTGTAATCCAATCAAGATCAAAATTAGTTGAAGCTCCAGGTGCTATCGAAATATCTTTGTGTACTGGGATTTCATAATTTGCGCCAATAATACCAAAATTTAGTTCTTTTCTTGCTTGACTGAAAGAATTTGAAAAGGTAAAAAGAAATAGCAGTAACAGTAATGATAATTGTTTTTTCATTGTAAGTTTTATTATTGGTTAATGTTAAAAAACTAAAACTAATCAATAAATTAATATTTCAAAAATAAAATTGTAAATTATTTACTATTGAGTAAAACAAATACCTAGATAGTAATATTTTAATTGAATTTTATAAATTAAAATATTCAGTAGATTTTATTATATTTAACATGATTCAAAACAATAATAACTCCACCATCATGAAATATAAAACTCAAAAATTATTTACAAACAAGTCAATTTTAAGTTTTTTAATACTAGTATTAGTTATCTGTTTTACTAGTAACGCTCAATTATACTTACTAGGGAATAATTATACTGCACAAGATTTAAATGAGAATGGAACCATCGTAGTAGGAGATAATGCACAAGAACATTTTATGTGGACAATTTCTGATGGTCTAACTTTAATTGGAGGCGTAGCTCCAAATCAATACGGAGGAACAACTGCCGTCAATAGTGCAGGAACAAAAATAGCAGGCACTAGAATTAATCCGGATACTGCTTTGGGCGAATTAAGTTCTTATGATGTCGCTACACAAATATGGACTTCACATGGATCTTTGGGATCATCGTCTGGAAATTCTTCAAGTTCGTCGTGGGGTATCTCTTCGGATGGACAAACTATCGTTGGCCTAGGTTGGATTGATCCTGGAAGTGCTCACGCAATTAAATGGACCAATCTAAACGGTGTCGAAGATTTGGGAAGTTCGGTTTCTGGAAGTAGCTCTCGAGCCAATGCAGTAAATAATGACGGAAGTATTATTGCTGGATGGCAAGATTCTTCCACAGGATTTAGACAAGGTGCTTTTTGGATCGATGACAATCAAACACTGATCTTTCATAATAATGGTGAGCCAGCAAGCGAGGTAGGAGTTATATCTGATGACGGAATTTGGATGGGAGGAGGAGGTAATTACGCAAACGATTACCAAGCTTATATTTGGAGTGAAGCTACGGGTGTTATAGATATTGGCCCTGCTCCTATAAATGAATGGAGAGGCGCAACTACAGGGCTTTCATCAAATGGAGAAGTCATTGTAGGCTACTATAGACCTTGGCCAGCACCGGCAACTTTAGGTAGAGGTTTTTATTACACCGAGGAAGATGGTTTATTAGACCTTACCGATTACGCTACATCTTTAGGTATTGATGTTCAAGGAACTATTTTAGCTTTACCCTTAGCAATATCTGAGGATGCTTCTACCGTAGTTGGTTTAACTAATGCTGGAATAGGTTTTGTGCTTAAGTTGCCGGTTGCTCCGTCTAATAATAATTGTGATAATGCCATTAGTTTAAACTGTGGAGTTTCAATTTCAGGGAGTACTACAAATGCTACTGATTCTGGTGGGTCTGATGCGCCAGATGTATTTTATACTTATACAGGATCTGAAGGGGAAGATTTAATAGAAGTTAGTCTTTGTAATGGGACCTCTAATTTTGATACTTTTTTAAGAGTTTTTTCAGATTGTTCACTTACTAACGAAATAGTATCCAATAACGATGATTGTGGTATTTATTCTAGATTGGATTTTGAATCGGATGAAACATCCACTTATTATATTATGATTGAGGGAGCAGGGCAAGAATCTGGGGATTATACTATTGAATTAAATTGTTTGTTGTTGGGCAATTCATCAGAGACTAATAATACCTTTGCTTTATATCCTAACCCTGTTGGTGAGTTGTTATTTATAAATTCAGAGGAGCTAATAAAGAATATTAGCTTAAAAAATATTTTAGGGCAAACTTTATATGAGTTAAAAGTAGATTCTTTTGATAGTACGATCGATGTATCTAATTTGAACAAAGGAACCTATTTTTTAAACCTTAAAACAGAATTTAAAAATAGCGTAAAAAAAATCATTAAAAATTAACAATAGTTAATAAAAAAAAATGATAAAATTTTAATAAATGAAGAAACAATCTAAAAAAAGCTTTTTGTTTTTACTTCTAATAGTACCTTTTATTTTAAATGCTCAAGTCTGGGAATATAAAGAC
>JAAEPP010000193.1 GCA_024232495.1 Flavobacteriaceae bacterium | reverse complement strand
TGCAAATTGTATCTAATACCATCATGAATTCTATTGACAACAAAACATACAGGCAGGATGGCCGAGTGGTCTAAGGCGCTGGTTTAAGGAACCATTCACTTCCATGGTGTGGGTTGAGTCCTGCTCCAGTCATTTTGTTGACATTCCTATACAAAGTATTGTTTCCTTTATTTTGAACACCTGCACATGGTATCTTTTACCATTCCATGCTATTGACCACAAAACATACAGGCAAGATGGCCATGTGGTCTAAGGTGCTGGTTTCAAGCAAAAGTCACTTCGGTGGCGTTGGTTTGAGTCCCACTCCTGACACTTTGTCGAGATTGCTATACAAAAAATTGTATCCTTTATAATGAACACCTGCAAATGGTATCTTCTACGATTATCCATGCTATTGACCACAAAACGTACAGGCGGGATGGCCGAATGGTCTAAGGCACTGGTTTAAGGCACCAGTCACTTCCTTGGCGTGGGTTCGAGTCTTACTCCTGTCATTTTTTTGATATTCCTTAAGAGAGTATTGTTTCCTTTATTTTGAATACATGCACATGGTATCTTCTACAATCATCCATGCTATTGACAGCAAAACATACAGGCAGGATGGCCGAATGGTCTTAGGTGCTGGTTTAAGGCATCAGTCACTTCGGTTGCCTTGGTATGAGTCCAACACCTGATATTTTGTCGGCATTG
>JAAEPP010000192.1 GCA_024232495.1 Flavobacteriaceae bacterium | reverse complement strand
AGCGCTTAAGAATGATTTATGTTTGTTGACTCAAATCAAGAAATTGCGGCTTTTGCAGGCCCATCCGACGAATCACGTAAATAATTCAACTTCATAACTAGTGAACGATTCAGATTTTTATCAACAGAACTCCCAAAGCAGTCCAAAAACTCTTGCCACTGGCAAATATATCCATTAAAACGTTTCATCTCCAGCTTAGGAAAACGTTTCTGTTTTCAGTAGACACATTAGTTTCTGCAGCATTGTTCTTGCTTTGCTGTGAGAAATTTGATTTCAGAGACGATGTCGATAGAGAAAAATCTTCTTTGTCAACTTCAGAATTCAGACACAGTGCAAGAAGAATGTCTTCATTGACTTTCAAAATCTTTTCTAATTTCGCTGGTAAACTGACTTTGATTTTCACTTTTTCTTTCGCGTCCTGATCTTCCGAATTCAGTATTTCTCTTGCCTTCTGAAACAATTTATTAACATGTATTTTGTGTGCAGATTTACTTCTCTGCAACGTTACAAGCTCCATATTGCCGTGTAGGCTTAGGCCCAAAATACACAACACAACAAATCCAGCCTATCACCTATAGGCCTACCTGAAAAACTTTCATCTGCAAAACAGAAATTCCGGCTCGATGGACCAAGTTTTGTCAGGTCAAAGCTGGTAGATAATAGTTCAGAAAAAACACACATTTTACAGTCTTTCAGAAAACGTCTATTGTTACTAACTTTCCACGGCGCAAAGCATTCTGGGCTCACACTCCTGCACATTGGTCAGGTTGGAATACCGCACAATTTTATCTACTCCTTGCCAGATGAACTACCGCTTCCTTGTAAGCATAGTCATGACATATAAAATGATAGATAACCTACATGAATGAATGGTTATCTTGATAGAAAATAGGGGGAGGAAGGAAAAAAATTGTTATAAAGATGATTATTTTCATCAATAATTCTTTTACCTTTGCAGATGAATCCCGTTCAGCTAACAAAGGAGACTCTCTTTCATCATCCAGCTGCGCAGGTAAGATTATTCCAGATGTTCATCTAATATTTGTTTAACAAATCAAGAGTCTTTTTATTTAAAGAAAAGACGTTAACCAAGGAGAAGACTAGGCATCTTGCTGAAGT
>JAAEPP010000191.1 GCA_024232495.1 Flavobacteriaceae bacterium | reverse complement strand
TGACTTATATATGGGGAATATGGGAATGATGGGACCTTATTCAACCTATTACCCTTCATATTACGGGGGGTTTTATAGTTATTATACGCACCCTTATTCGTATTCTACTTTTGGAAATTACTATGGTTCTGGAAGTTCTTATACGACTACTGATAGAAAGTATGTATTGGAAACTTTATTTTATAATCTAAATAATGAAGAAGGCGACCAACTTCTGGCTGCAACAACAACCGAAATTAAAAATCCAAAAGATGCTGTAAAAGCAGCAGATAAATACACTGAAAAAATTACAATAAGCTTGCAAAAGCTCACCAACTAATTTTTTTTCTTTATTACATTAAAAAATTCCATACAATACCAAAACGTATAACGGAATCTCTGAATGGATAACCAGGAGCAGAAAAGTAATTGTTAGAATCTGTAAAAAGCGCATTTAGGTTTTCATACTTAAAAAATATTCGAACTTGTTGTACTCGAGCATTAAAGAATATGTCAAATTGAGGATATCCTCCAAACTCCTCTTTGTCTTGCACATAAAATTCCGCTAAAACAGGGTCATAAGCATTCATCGTATATTTTGAATAATATTTAAAAATAATACCTGTTTGTATGAAAAGTGCTTTTTTAAACCACTGGTCTTCAAAATATAAAGTGTTTCTAGTTATAAAACTCGGAAGCTTTAAAACTTCATCGCCGCTCAATACATTTTGATATAAAAGAGTGTTTTCTAATCCAAACTTCCTATACTTAAATTCTTTTTTTAATTTTAATTTTAAATAATCAACCCTATCATTATACTGGTGGGGAGTTGGAGTTGAGTCATTATCTTTAATCGTGAAATAGGTGTATTTATCAATCCCTGTATAGTCTAATGAAATTGCAGCTATTTTATTTGATTCAAACCTTAGTTTTAACTGCTGTTTATTAGTATTATCAAATTCATTTTGCCAATTATAATTGATATAGTCACTTTGGTTTAATAAGAAATTAAAATTAGGCGAAACAGAATGCGAAGTTATTTCAGCAGCTATTTTATGTTTGTTATGGACCAAATAAGAAACTCCAGTTTTTAAAAAGTTAGCTTCGTAATCTCCAGAAATATTGATAGCCGCCTGGCCATATATTTCAAATCCTTTGTAATTTTTTGAGTAAGCCCCTCCTGCTTGTACCAACTTAGATTTTAATCTGTTGGTAATAGATCCAATATCAAATATAACAACACTGTTGTAGCCAAAATTATAATCTGTATAAGCTATAAATGCGCTTAAATTTCCAATGTACTTATTTTTAAATTGTGTATAGCCTTTAACACTAAAATCTTCAAGTTTACTTTTTTTAAACAATCCATTTGTTTTGTAGGAATCTCCAAAACCATTAAAGGGGTTATCTTGTTTATAGACATAGGATTTATCTTCGAAACCAATTGCATTACCAATAATTAATTTATTTAAATCTGTACTGTCTTTTTTTGTTATCAGTTCATACTCCTGTTTTGCAAAGACTCTAAATCCCTTCAATTCATTTTCACCATCATCAAATTTTACATCCAGTCGACCCCGATCTCTAAATTCGTTATCATCACTTTGGAACAACAAAACTGATTCGTCTGTAAGACCACCGTTTTCTTGGTTTAATAACTCTAGCGCCATCATATGAGCTAAAATTTGATATCGTTTGTTTTTTGAGTGATAATTTGTTGTAAATCTAAAATCTCCTGTGCTGGTTAGACTGTGTTGATAGGCCCCAAGTGATCTTACACCCTTATAGGCAATTGAGAAATTAAATTGGTCTGAAGTGTTTATTGAAAAAAATGCATCTAACTGCTGTCCTTGCTTAAATGCTGTTTTAAAATATAATTCGGTTAGTGGGGTGGGTAAATTAAAGTACTGCATATCTTCAACTTCACGGTAACCAAAATGATGGGACTGCGCAACAAATGCTGGCTTTAGATTCAGCTTCTCAAAATCGTGAGCTAATTTATTATAAGGCTGGCCGACATTTGCAAACTCTTGTAACTGAAAATTATCTTTTCGTAAGTAGTTAAATTTATACTCCTTTTGTATATTTAATGTGGTGTCTAAATAGGTAGTATCTCTTTGGGCTGAAATAATTTTATATAGGGTAATGGGAGGTTTTTCTTTTTTCTTTTTAAGAAAATTTTCTCCATTATTTTGGGAAAAAACTATAGTTGGAAAATATAATAAAAGAAATAAAAAAAACGTTTTTCGCATCTATTTTTAACTTACCAAACAAAGGTATACTTTTGAATGGAATATTTTAAATTTTAAAGCTCTTTAACTTGTGCTAAAACTAAAAATTAATCAACAACTAATCGAATGTGGAACTGATGAGGCCGGAAGAGGTTGTCTTGCAGGCCCCGTAACTGCGGCTGCAGTAATTTTACCTGATAATTTCAAAAACAATATTTTAACAGATTCCAAACAATTATCAGAAAAAAAAAGAAAACTATTAAAATTGATTATTGAAGAACAATCGGTTACTTTCGGAGTTTCTCACATAATGATGAATAAAATTGATCGTATAAACATACTCAATGCCTCTATTCTTGCCATGCAAAAATCTATTAAGTCTCTAGCCACAAAACCTCAACACATAGCAGTAGATGGAAATCGTTTTAAATCATTTAATAATATTCCATTTAGTTGCATTATTAAGGGAGACAGCAAGTATTTGCATATTGCTGCAGCTTCTGTTTTAGCAAAAACATATCGAGATGCTTATATGACCCAAATTCATAATGAATTTCCAATGTATAACTGGAAAAAAAATAAAGGGTATCCAACTAGAGAACACAGAGAGGCGATTAAAAAATTCGGGATCACTAAATATCACCGCAAAAGCTTTCGGCTATTACCAGAACAATACCATTTAGATTTTTAATAAAAATGATTGTTAAAAACCCGTCAATAAACTTTTAAAAAATTATAGCTATCCTTTTTTTTTCCTTTATATTTTTGTGAGATGAAGGGTTTTATTCAAGTATTTTTTTTCATTACAATAACTTTCTTGTTTCATAGTTGCGACTCAACTTCAAGAAAAGCCAAAGAACCAAAAGACTTTATTCCTAAAAACACATCATTAGTCATAAAAATTGAGGACTTTGAAGTACTAAAAGCCGATATTAAAAATAATAGTTTTATTGAAAAATTAAAGAACACTAACTCTTATTCTTTTTTTAGTAATTCTAGATTGTTAAATTTATTGAGACCCTCAAAAAAAAGTATTCTCTGTTTCTCTGAAGATGATGACAGGTCATCTTTTACTTTCTTAACTAAATTCACAAAAAATCTCTTTATTCTGGACTCTGTAACCAATATGGTTACTGAAAATATACCTTTTAAGTCGTATCAATACCAAAAATTCGTTATTGACAAACAAGAATTTTTTACAGTAGTAAAGGACAGTATTTTTATTGCTACCAATTCACAAAAAAATATTGAGCAACTTTTAAACAATCGTATACAAAACGAATCAACATTCAAAAAAATATTTTCATTAAATAATCACAATTTAACCACCATCATACCTGTAAAAAAGATATTTACTAGCGAACCTTCAATAAATAATTTTGCCTCTTGGGCTGCTTTAAATATAGAGGTGTTACCCGATGCAATTTCAGCTTCAGGTGTTCTACTGGCAAATGATACAATACCGCAACTAATTTCAATTTTTAAAGGATTAAAACCTCAACAAAATGACATTGCAACAATCACTCCTACAAATGCAATGAGTATAGTATCCTTAACTTTTGATGATTTTTCTGTTTTTCAAAAAAACCTTCAGAAATACAATGGCGCAAAAAATATAAGTACGGATAAAACTATGGTGTTTGAATCTGTTAGTGAATTTAGTAGCATAAACTTACCACAAGGGAACGCAATCGCTCTTAAAAGTATTGACTTGGAACTCACCAAAGAATCTTTAAGCAAAGATTCGAGCCCAGTAGAATCTTTCAAAGGAATCACGATTTACAATTTTATTGAGCGTAATCTATTTGTTGACCAATTTTCAATTTTTGCCAATGATACTAAACCGGTTTTTAATATTATAGTAAATGATTTTATTGTTTTCGCCGAAAATAAAGAGGTATTAAAAAATATTATCACCTCTTATTTAACCAATAATTGTTTGTCAACAACAAATTATTATCAAGAAGCTCTTGATCAGATTAGTGATGAATCATCGCTCCTAATAATAAAATTAAATGAAAATTATACGCATACAATTTCTCGTTTATTAAATGATTCATTAAAAAACATTTCATTTAAAAAATATCCAATCGGTGTTTTACAGTTCAATTATGATCGTGATTTTGCACATATAAACCTGGTATGCAAAGAGTCTAACACCACAAGTATTAAAAAAAATATCCCTGGTAAAGTGACCCAAGTAAAAAGTATATTACTGGAAAATGAATTACTAAATGATCCTATTTTTTTTAGTAATCACAGAACAGGCGGGAAAGATCTTGTAGTGCAAGATGTTGACAATACCTTATATTTTATATCATCTAGAGGGAAAATCTTATGGACTAAAAAACTCAAAAATCGAATTGTTGGTTCTGTTCAAGAAATAGATTTATTGCGTAACGGCAAAAAACAGTTAGCTTTTACTACCAAAAAAAACTTCTATGTTTTAGATAGAACAGGTCGCCAAGTTGATCCTTTTCCAATAAAATTTAAAGACGACATTACACAAGCTTTAACAATCTTTGATTACGATAAAAATCGAAAATACCGTTTTATCATTACACAAGGTAAAGAGGTTTTAATGTTAAATAGTGAAGGAAAAAAAGTAAAAGGATTTAAATTTAATAAATCTACCTCTGAAATTATTTTTCCGCCGCAACATTTTAGGATTGCTGGAAAAGACTATATTACAATTGCTGAAAAAAATGGTCAACTTAATATTTTAAGTCGAGTTGGAAAACCAAGAATTTTAGCGCCTAAAGCATTCGATTTCTCTAATACTCCCATTAGTTTGGAAAATACAAAATTAGTAGTTATTGAAAAGGATAATACAAAAAATAGTATCAATATTGACGGAAAAATTACTTCAAGGAAATTAGAAGTTACGAGTTATCAATTCGTTATTAAAGGTAAAACAAAAGTTACTTTAGACGATAATTTAATGCGTATCAATGGAATATTAGTAGAGTTACCTTATGGTATTTACACAAAACCCTCTATAAGTATTGTTAACCAAAAAGAGTATATTTCAATTACAGAAACTCAAGAAAATAAGATTTATGTTTACAGTAAATCTGGAAATTTACTTAACGGATTTCCTGTTTATGGGACCTCTACGCCAGATTTTGGGGACATGACTAAAAGTGGAAAAACTAATTTTGTGACTAAAGGTGAATCAAAAGAAATTTTGATTTACGAATTAAAGTAATTCCTTGGCTTCAAATAGATTTAAAAAATGATGTGTTAATTTTTCTTTTACTTGTTCAATCGGAATATTTTTTTTTCCTAATTCAACATTCAGCGAAGTCACAGATTTTCCCTTAATACCACATGGGATCATATGATCAAAATAACCAAGATCTGCATTCACATTGAGTGCAAAGCCATGCATAGTTACCCAGCGGCTGGCTCTTACACCAAAAGCACAAATTTTTCTCGCAAAAGGAGTTCCAACATCAAACCAAACACCGGTTTCTCCCTTGGAGCGCTGACCTTTTAATCCGTATTCTGCTAATGTTTTAATAATTGTTTCCTCGAGTAGCCTTAAATATTTATGAATATCTGTAAAATAGTTTTCCAAATCTAATATTGGGTAACCTACTATCTGACCAGGACCATGATAGGTTATATCTCCTCCTCTATTATTTTTGTAGAAGGTAGCTCCAATTTCTGAAAGTTTTTGTTCCGAAATTAGCAGATTATTTATATCGCCACTCTTGCCAAGTGTGTATACATGAGGATGTTCAACAAATAAAAAATAATTTGGGGTTTCGATAGATTTATTTTCTCTTCGATTTTTTATTTTTATATCAATTATTTCTTTAAAAAGTTTTTCCTGGTACTCCCACGTATCTTTGTAATCTTTAGTCCCTATTTCCTGAATTCTAATAAATTTATTCAAAGTTGATACTTAAATTATTTTTTGATGTATTAATTATTATTTTGGATTATTTAAAATGATTAAAGCAGAAATTACACCCGGTATCCAACCACACAAGGTTAGTATAAATACAATTATTATTGAGCCACAACCTTTATCCATAACTGCTAAAGGTGGAAATATGATTGATAAAATAACTCTCCAGATACTCATTTAGCAAATTTACAATTAATAATTTATTTATTGGTGCTATAATGCATATCTACCTTTTTGTTTAGTTAGCTAAATAAAATGCAATTAAGTAAAAACTAAAAAAAGAATGATTAGTATATTACCAACTTATTAAACAACGGATATCAAAATAATTATTTTGTTTAACAACTTTATGTTTTTATTAAACATTTTGTATATTTACAAAAAAAATTATGAAACAAAATTATTTAAAATATAAAGTAATCATACCAATACTTTTTATATTTATTGGATTGAGCGCACAAAATAACACTGAATTGTGGAGACCTTCAAAATCAGTGGAACCTTTGTCAAAAGATAAAATATACAGAAATACAATTCCTCGAGAGTTCAAATTGTTTACACTCAACTCAGAAAATCTTAACACTTTGTTAGCGGATGTTCCAGAAAGATTTACAATGAAGTCTAACACCATAATTGAATTCCCTACTAAAAATGGTGTTATTCAAAAATTTCGTGTTTATGAAGCCTCTATATTAGCTCCCTCTTTACAATCACAGCACCCGAGTATTCGTTCCTTCACCGCACAAGGAATAGATGATCCTTCTGCAGTGGCAAGGTTTAGCTACTCAAATGTAGGGCTAAATGTCATGATTTCATCAGCTAATTATGGATCAATCTACATAGATCCTTACACTAAAGATTTAAACCAATACATAAGCTACTCAAAACGATCTTTACCAGCAGACTCTAGATCATTTGAATGTTTACTTCAGACTTCTGTTGAAAATAAAATTGAATTGGCAACAAAAAATGCAGATGATGGATTACTAAGGTCCTACCGTCTTGCTTTAGCTTGTACGGGTGAATATGCGCAATACCATCTTAATAATCAAGGCATACCATCAAATGCTACCGATGAAGAAAAAAAAGCAGCGGTACTCGCAGCAATGAATACGGCTATGACAAGAGTAAATGGGATTTATGAAAATGAAATAGCTGTCACAATGACTATAGTTGCTAATAATACAGATATAATTTTTCTGAATGCAGCATCCGATCCCTACACAAATAATAATGGAGGCACTATGCTAGGACAAAACCAAAGTACCATTGACGCTACTATTGGATCTGCAAATTATGACATCGGTCATGTATTTAGTACCGGTGGAGGCGGAATTGCAGGATTAGGTGTTGTTTGCTCAAATAATAATAAAGCTCGAGGAGTAACTGGTCTTCCAAGTCCAATAGGGGATGGTTTTTATGTTGATTTTGTTAGTCATGAAATGGGACATCAATTTAGAGCTAACCATACACAAAATAATAATTGTAACAGAAACAACTCCACTGCTATGGAGCCAGGTAGTGCCTCAACTATAATGGGATATGCCGGAATCTGCTCTCCTAATGTCCAAAACGTTAGTGATGATTATTTTCATGCTATTAGTGTACAAGAAATTTGGAACTTTATTTCAAATTTAGGAGGGGCAACATGCCCAGTTGAAATCGTAACTGGAAATTTACCTCCAACTGCAGACGCTGGTCTAGATTATACTATTCCAAAATCCACACCATTTGTTTTAATGGGAACAGCTTCAGATCCTGATTCAGATGGTGGACTTTCCCATAATTGGGAACAAATGAATCAACAAATAGGGAGTATGCCGCCATCAAATACATCGGTGTTTGGTCCTATGTTTAGATCTGACGATGCCTTGCCATCACCCAACAGATACATGCCTAAGCTAGCCACTGTACTTTCTGGACAAACACAATCAACTTGGGAAGTAGTCCCTTCTGTTTCTAGAACTATGAAGTTTAGATATTCTGTAAGAGACAATGAAGCGGGCGGAGCCTCATCAGCAAGTGACGACATGACCGTGACCGTCGATGGAGATTCTGGACCTTTTTTAGTTACTTCGCAAGATACACCTACTACTTGGACACCACAATCATCTGAGACCATAACTTGGGAGGTTGCAGGTACAGAGAGCGCTCCAGTCAATAGTCCAAATGTAGATATTTTATTTT
Organism: Flavobacteriaceae bacterium; assembly: GCA_024232495.1. Taxonomy (GTDB): domain Bacteria; phylum Bacteroidota; class Bacteroidia; order Flavobacteriales; family Flavobacteriaceae; genus Marifrigoribacter. Next base: position 21,300 of record JAAEPP010000191.1, on the reverse strand, counting down.
CAACTGATGGGGGACAAAATTTTGATGTCATAATAGCAGAGGGTATTCCTAACAACGGAAGTGCAGACATTTTAGCTCCAAATTTAAATACAACAACAGGTAGGTTGATGATAATTTCATCAAACAATATCTTTTATGACATCAATGGTGGAATAATTACAGTTGAAGGAGAATTAAATATCAACGAGTCTACTTTTGAAAATTTTGCTGTATGGCCGAATCCATCTAATGGGTCTATAAATCTAACATTAAAACCTTCTTCCAATAAAAATATTCAAGTTTCGCTTTATGATTTAAAAGGGAGTCGAGTGTATGTAGAGGAATTTGAATCTAACGGAGTTGTTTTTAAAAAGTCTATTGATTTTAATACACTTAATGCTGGAATGTACTTTATCAAAGTAAGTAGCGATGGTATTAATAAAACTAACAAACTCATAATTAACTAATAAATATCACAAACAAAAAAAAGGCGGGATTCTCGCCTTTTTTTATAGTTTTAAATTTTTGCTAACACGTATCAACTTAGAATAGGGCTCTTCCATACTAAAATCAATATCAAAATAAATTTCTTTATCTGATTTTACAACTTTAAATTTTCCTTTATTTACAAAATAATAGCCAGCTTCACCTCTGCAAAAACAATGCTTACCAAAAAGAAGCTTAACTCCAGTTAATTGATCATCTTTTAAGCATAATTCTTTTGTGTTTTTTGAAATCTCAAAATGTAAAGTTTCTGAATAATCACCGTCAACTGTTCCTTCTTCCCCATCCTCTTGGTATTTATATTCTACAACAATATTATTGCCTGATTCTACAATAGGGTATAAATGTCCTATATTATCTTCTTTAATTATTAAAGTTGAATTATTAAAGATATTTACAGAAACTTTACTTTCTTTATTTTCAGTGCTTTTTTTTAAAATAATTATTTCTTTTTTTGATAGTAAGTTTAATTTATTGCCGCATGAAATAAATATAAAAAAAACACTCATTAAAAAGATTGATTTCATAGTTTCTATAGTATTACAAATTTTAGATTGTGAATTTATAACGTTAAATATATATATTATATATAAAACATTCTTTTTTTATAAATTGTAATGCCCTTTACCCATAAAAAAATATACTAGAAAATCTACAAATTAATTAGTCTATAGATGCTAATAATATCTATTTTTGTACTAACTGCTAATGTTTAAATATTAAATCATGCAATTATCCGAACAGGAACAAGTCCGTAGAGAGAAACTAACACAACTAAAAAAATTAGGTATAAATCCTTATCCCGCAAATTTATTTCCTGTGGATACCATGACCACTGAAATAAAAAAACAATTTGAAGAGGGTAAAGAAGTGATAATTGCAGGAAGATTAATGTCCCGTCGAATTCAAGGAAAAGCTTCTTTTGCAGAACTTCAAGATACTGAAGGAAGAATTCAAGTATATTTTAATCGTGATGAAATCTGCCCTGGAGAAGATAAAGTACTGTATAATGTTGTTTATAAAAAACTTTTAGACATTGGAGATTTTATTGGAGTCGAAGGGGAGTTATTCACTACCAAAGTAGGCGAAAAAACGGTACTGGTTAAAAACTTTAAATTACTTTCCAAAGCATTAAAACCATTGCCCTTGCCAAAAACCGATAGCGAAGGAAATACCTATGACGAATTTAACAATCCTGAATTAAGATATCGTCAACGCTATGCTGATCTCATCGTAAATTCGAACGTTAAAGAAGTTTTTATTAAACGTACGAAGCTATTTACAGCTATGCGTACTTTTTTTAACAACAGTGGTTATTTTGAAGTAGAAACACCTATACTACAGTCTATTCCTGGAGGAGCTGCTGCAAGACCCTTTAAAACTCATCACAATTCTTTAGATATCCCAATGTATATGAGAATTGCCTGTGAATTGTATCTTAAGAAATTAATCGTTGGTGGTTTTGACGGGGTATATGAATTTGCAAAAACCTTTAGAAATGAAGGAATGGATCGTACGCACAATCCAGAATTTACGATGATGGAAATCTATGTCGCATACAAAGACTACAATTGGATGATGGATTTTACTGAAAAATTATTAGAATTCTGCGCAAGGGAAGTAAACGGAAGCTCTAAAACAACTTTTGGAGAATATGAAATAGACTTTAAAGCACCTTATGCTAGAGTAACAATGACTGAATCAATCCGACAATTTACAGGTTTTGATATTAATGGAAAATCAGAAAATGAAATTAGGATAGCTGCTCAAGGAATGGGAATTGAAGTAGATGAAACAATGGGAAAAGGAAAGTTAATAGACGAAATTTTTGGAGAGAAATGTGAGGCAAATTATATCCAACCTACTTTTATAACAGACTACCCTAAGGAAATGAGCCCGTTAACAAAAGAACATCGTTCAAATCCAGAATTAACAGAACGTTTTGAATTGATTATATGTGGTAAAGAGTTAGCTAATGCTTACTCAGAGTTAAATGATCCAATCGATCAAAGAGAGCGTTTTGAAGACCAAGTAAAGCTTGCAGGGCGTGGTGATGATGAAGCAACCGAATTTATAGATCAAGATTTTTTGAGAGCCTTGGAGTATGGGATGCCTCCTACAGCGGGTATGGGAATTGGAATAGATCGTTTAATTATGTTTTTAACAAACAACTCGTCTATTCAAGAAGTATTATTTTTTCCTCAAATGAAACCTGAAGCGAAGCAAATAGTAATGACTGACGACGAAAAAAATATTTTTACTATCTTAAAAAATAGTTCGCCGACAGATTTGAATTCTCTTAAAAATCAATCTGGATTATCAAATAAAAAATGGGATAAAGCTATAAAAGGGCTAACTAAGAAAAATATTGCTAGAGTTTCTAAAGCTGATGATAATTTATTTGTAGAAATAGTTTAATAATCTAATATTTAGTAATTTATAATTTAATTTAGAAATCATTCATACTTTATCAAAAACAAAATACCATTTTATCTTTTAATTACTTTGTTTTTTTTTAATTTTTATTTACCTTTAAACCACTAACTATCCCATTTTGAGTCAAAAGTTTATAGATCAGGTTCGTTCAATTGTATTAAAAAACATCTCTGATGAAAATTTTGGAGTACGTGAGCTTTCGTCATTATTAGGCTTAAGTCCATCCCAAACGTTAAGAAAAATTAAAGCTGCATCTGGTAAATCTGTCAATCAGTATATTAGAGAAATTCGTTTAGAAAAAGCTGCTAAATTACTCAAAAAAACCGATCAAAGCATTGCTGAAGTTTCTTATCAAGTTGGGTTTTCTAGCGCCTCCTACTTTAATAAGAGCTTTAGAAAATACTATAATGTCACACCTGGAGATTACAAGAACAATAGTATTAAATTAAATAAAACAAAGAAAAAAAAGAAAAATTCTTCAAAAACAAAAGTATTTATTTCCATTTTTTTAGCCTTATTACTGGTTATTATTTATTTGGGGACCAGTCCATTTATTTCAAAAAGTACCCCGTTAAATAATTCGATTGCAGTGTTGCCATTTAAAGACTTTAGTCCAAAAAACAACCAGTGGCTTTCAGATGGGGTATCTGATAATATTTTACACTCATTAGCACAAATGGAACAAATGAAAGTTATTTCGTTTACTTCCTCATCTACCTATCGAAATACTGATAAAAAAATCCCAGAGATTGCTGAAGAGTTGGGGGTTTCCTATGTCTTAGAGGGAAGTGTTAGGCTAGTTAAAGATAAGATTAAGATCATTACTCAGTTAATCAATGCAAACGATGAACATATTTGGTCTAAAGAGTATGAAGAAAATGCTGAGAACATCATCAAAGTGCAAAATGATGTTGCTGAAGAAGTCATTAAACAACTCAAGATTACTTTGAGTCCCAAGGAAGAGAGAAAATTAGATAAATATCCAACTCAAAATATGGAAGCTTACAATCTATATTTAAGAGGTCACTTAGAAAATGATAGCAGAAAATTTGAAGATATTGAACAAAATATTGCACTTAATAATCAAGCCATCAATTTAGATTCATCGTTTGTGGAAGCATATGAAGAATTGGCAATGTCTTATTATCTTTTGAGTAAGACAGGAATTGATTTAGTTATGAAATATGATGGATTGGAAAGCAGGGAAAAATCCAAACACTATGCCGAAAAGGCAATACAAATTGATTCAAATGCAAATAAAGCTTGGTTAGTAAAAGCAATGTTGATGCATCATAAAGATTGGGATTTATCAAAAGAATACCATAAAAAAGCCATAGCATTGAATCCGAATGATGCATTAGCTCATACAATGTATGCCGAATATTTTTTATATAATCCAAAACCTAATATTAAAAAATACCTAGATCAATTGATCATTGCACAACGTCTGAACCCGTTGTCAAGTGTTTTAGCTAAAAATTTTGCTAGTGCTTTGATTATTAATGATCAGTTTGAAAAAGCTGAAAAATATCTAGAAGAGCATAAATTTCTATTTTCGGAAATAGATTTTATTAAATTGGAATCTAAATTAATAGCCTATAAAAATAAAGATTGGACTCAAATAATTCCTTTTGTAAAGTCAAAAATTGAAAAAGATCCAAACAATGCCTCCCTTTACAATATGCTTGGAGACGCATATGACGGTATCAAAAATAATGACAGTATTGCGGTTATCTACCATAAAAAAGCGTACGAGTTAGATTCAACTAATTACAGAATTTTACAAGATTATTCCTATTTACTGGCTGAAAGCAAAATGTCAAATGAATTTTTTAAAATAAAAGAAAGTGCTAATTATAAGTCAATACTCAGCAAGCCAAAACAGTTAAATCAATTATGGTTTCTTTATTACCATCTAGAAGAATATAATAAGGCTCTTGAAATTGCTGATAGTTATCTTTCGAGCAGATATACAACAAGTGTTTGGACTCACGCCCAACTGGGTGATAGAAAAAAAGTTGATAGTATTTCAAAAATATTATATTGGGGAACTGGACAAGATAAATATTGGCGTAGCTTCAAAGCATTTACTCACGCCATATTAAAAAATCGAGACTCCATGTATTTTTACTTAGAAAATGCAAGATTCGATGGTACTACTATGCTTGTAAATAGCAGAAGAGAGTTCGATCCATATCGAAACGAGGATCGATTTAAAGCTATTTTAAAATCAAATTATTTACCAGTTTCAGAGTAAATATATACAACTTATCTGTTAGACAAGCTGTTCTATAAACTTCTATTGAATAAATTACCCCCATTTCACTATTTAATTTTGACAGTTTCTGTTAATCATTTAAACTAAAAAAAAGAGAATATTCTTAAAATTACACAAAAATGCTCAATAATTACACTTAAACAAGCATCTAGTGTCATTTTAAAAATAATTTCCTTCCTATATTTAAGATAGAAAACGAAAACATAGTATGTTTTTTTAAATCAACCAAAAACGCTTTATTATGAAAAATTCAACTTTAGTAGTGGTAATAGGTCTTATTTTTATAACTGGATGCAGTAAAGATGAGTCATTGGAACAGATTAAATTACAAAAAATAAGTTCTGCATATACATTAAATCAATCTAATGGAAAAGTGATTTGGGATTCTATTTTATTAGACGATATGTATTTGGATTCAATAAATTTAGGAGGTGTCATAAATAACACAAAAGGATTTTTTCAACCCAATTCTGCAAATGGAATGACTATAAAATGGATAGGTATTCAAAATGAAAACAGCACAACTGGTCTAGCTGATCTAAAACAATCATCTCCTAATATCAATTTTCACTTCGTGTTGGAAACAGAATGTGTTGTGGTAAATACAAATGAAGCTGTTTATGGTGGCACGATAACTCAAATAAAAGAACTCTCTGTTAATGGTCCAAATATAGATATAGGATGGCGGTTTTACTTTAAAGTGATCGATAATGGTTCATGTGGGAATCCTCCTTTAGATCAAATTAGCAACACCTATATTTTTTCATCACCGTCGGCTCCCTCACTTTGCGGAGACTCAATTACCTTCGATGGCATTTGGGATACTAACGGGTATTCAGAGGTATTTAGTCCTGGCTTTGTATTAATTAACAATTATTAAAGTGTAATTAAGACTTAAAATAAACTTAACTACGAATCCTTTTTTTATAAATATTTTAACGAGTCATTCATTGAAAAGATACTGAAAAAAGGAAGTAATTGGCATAGATAAAATTAATATAATGATAGAAAAACGAACGCATACCATAAAAAGTATCATTTTTGCAATTAGCTTAGTTATTATGATTATTGGATGCTCAAAGGAGCAAGTATATCAGAGGGAGAACTTGACATGCAGTGATATCGAACAGTATTTCGCTAATGCAATTCTACAGGAGGCTATAGGTAACGGATATGTTCACGGCCAATCGATTAATGTTAATACCACAGACCCATTTGGTCCTGGTTATTTAGATTTGGACTACGATGATAACTTAAGGATTTGGTTAGAGGCTATGGCACTCTACCTAGACGCTTACAATCAGGCTTTAGAATCAGCGAATTGTAATTAAAAAAAGATAATAAATAAATCCTTTTTTCTTTTTTATATTTTAAAAAGTCATTTTGTTTAACTATATTTGATTTTGATTAAACAAAAAGGTATTTATGAATTATTTATTACTATTATTGATTATTAACGCATCGTTGGATTCTATTAAAATTTTTGATTTTAATAATACCTCAAATATTAACAGTTGGCGAATTGTTAACGATGTAGTTATGGGTGGTAAATCTTCGAGTACAATTACCATTAATAAAGAAGGTCATGGTCAATTTTCAGGTATAGTATCTACAGAAAATAATGGCGGTTTTTCATCAGTAAGACACATTTTTAAACCGGTTTCCGTAAAAAAAACAAACAAAGTTTGTATTAAATTAAAAGGAGATGGTAAAGATTACCAATTAAGAATTAAAGATAGTTATAAAAACTACTTTTCCTACATTAATACTTTTTCTACGTCAGGTAAATGGCAATTAATAGAAATCCCTCTAAGCGATTTGTATCCATCTTTCAGAGGAAGAAAACTTAATAAGCCAAATTTTTATCACAATGTCATTGAAGAAATCGCATTTTTAATTTCCAACAATAAAAATGAAAGATTCCAATTGATAATTGACAACATTTATTTGAAATAAAATGAAAATTTTACTTACAGGAGCAACAGGATATATTGGTAAAAGACTTTTGCCACGATTGGTAGAAGACGGTCATGAAGTATTTTGCTCAGTAAGAGATTTAGATAGGTTTCACCCTCCAAATTCACTAAAGTCAAAAATATCCGTTATTGAGTTAGACTTATTAGATGAAAAAACATTAAAGAACATACCAAAAGATATTGATGGCGCATTTTATTTAGTTCATTCTATGTCTGCAAGCACAGATTATCAAACTTTAGAACAAAAATCTGCCATTAACTTTAGAAAAGCAATTTCTAAAACAGCCATAAAGCATGTAGTGTATTTAAGTGGAATCATAAATGAGAAAGAATTATCAAAACATTTATCTTCAAGAAAAACAGTTGAGTTAGAACTTAAAAAAGGAACTTATAATTTTACAACCCTCCGAGCTGGAATTATTATTGGCTCTGGGAGCGCCTCTTTTGAAATCATTCGAGATTTAGTAGAAAAGTTACCCATAATGATAACCCCAAAATGGTTAAATACCAAATGTCAACCTATTGGAATTATTGATGTTATTGCTTTTTTATCAAAAACAATTTTTAATAAAAAAACATTTAATTCAGATTTTGATATTGGAGGACCAGATATTTTAACTTACAAAGAAATGCTTCTAGAATTTGGCAGAAGTAGAAACTTAAAACGTACAATAATTACTGTTCCTATAATGAGCCCGAAACTTTCCTCCTACTGGCTATATTATGTAACATCTACCTCTTACAGATTAGCAGTCGCTTTGGTTAAGAGCATGAAAATTGAAGTAGTATGTCGTGATAGTAAAATAAATGAATTACTAGACATAAAGCCCCTATCTTACAAGGAGTCACTTTCAAGAGCTTTCACAAAAATTAAAAACAATGAAATAGTTTCTAGCTGGAAAGATGCATACGCGAGTAGCGGTATTGATAGTCATATTTCTGATTTTATACAAATCCCAACCTATGGATGTTACAGAGACCAAAGAAATTCAACTTTTGATAGTAGTGAAAAATGTAAAGATAGAATATGGGAAATTGGAGGTGAAACTGGATGGTATTACGGAGACTGGCTATGGAAACTAAGGGGGTTCTTTGATAAAATTGCAGGTGGAGTTGGTTTGCGTAGAGGACGAACTAATCCAGATAAAATTGATGTTGGAGATGCGTTAGATTTTTGGAGAGTACTTTATGCCGATAAAAAAGAAGGGCGCCTTCTATTATTTGCTGAAATGAAACTACCAGGCGAAGCTTGGCTAGAATTTAAAATCCAAAATAATTCACTAATCCAAACAGCTACATTTAGACCCCTAGGACTTATGGGAAGGATTTACTGGTATTTGGTGCTTCCATTTCATGGAGCCATATTCAATGGAATGTTAAAAAAACTAACAAATAATAACTAATGAAAATCTCAATTTTTTGGTATCGTAGAGACTTAAGGCTAGAGGATAATACAGGACTTTTTGAAGCTTTAAATGAAAATGAAAATGTACTACCCATATTTATTTTTGATGATTCAATACTAGATGAATTGCCAGAAGATGACGCCAGGGTAAATTTTATTTACGAATCGCTATCTAAAATCAACAAACAACTCAACAATCACAATGCATCCTTACAAATTTTAAAAGGTCAAATTGATGATGTTTGGGAAAAATTAGTGACCACCTACGATATCCAAAAAGTCTATTTAAATAAAGATTACGAACCTTATGCAATTAAAAGAGACCAAAAAATAAAGGAATTTTTAAATTCTAAAGGAATTGAAATGAAAACCTTCAAAGATCAAGTAATATTTGAAGAAAATGAAATTGTCAAGGCAGATGGTAAGCCTTACACAGTTTTTACTCCATACAAAAGAAAATGGTTAGAGAAATTCACCAAGGTAAATTTAAATTTAATAGCAAATTTTGATAATTTTTATAAAAAAATAATTGATTTTCCTACACTCAATCAACTTGGATTAAAAAATTCGCCTCTAAAAGTAAAAAACTATAGTCTTAAAAATGTTTCAACATATTCTGAAACTAGAAATTTTCCAAATTTAGATTCAACAAGTTATTTGAGCCCTCACTTACGATTTGGAACAATAAGTGTCCGACAAATTATTACTGAATTAAAAAATAAAAGTGAAATTTTTTTAAGTGAGTTAATTTGGAGAGAGTTCTTCATGCAAATTATTTTTCATTTTCCACACGTAGTCACTAAAAACTTTCGGCCTAAATACGATGGAATTAAATGGGTTAACAACAAAGAAGATTATGATAACTGGTGTCAAGGAAAAACTGGGTATCCGTTAGTAGATGCTGGAATGAGACAATTAAATGAAACAGGATATATGCACAATCGAGTTCGAATGGTAACTGCTGGCTTTTTGTGTAAGCATTTGTTGATTGATTGGCGTTATGGAGAAGCCTATTTTGCAAAAAAACTATTGGATTATGAGCTTTCTTCAAACAATGGAAATTGGCAATGGGCAGCAGGAACAGGATGTGACGCTGCTCCATACTTTAGAATATTCAATCCCATTGAGCAGTTAAAAAAGTTTGACAAAACCCTAACATATACTAAAAAATGGGTTAAAGATTTTGACACTCTTGAATATCCAAAACCCATCGTGGATCATAAATATGCGAGAAACAGAGCATTAGAAGCATATAAAAAAGGAATAAATTAATTTAAAGATTAAAAAATGAATAAAAGTTATGTTGTTATAGGAGGTTCCTCCGGAATTGGCAGAGAACTTGTCCAACTTTTAGAAAAAGAAGGAAATAATGTATTTGCTACCTATCATGAAAATATTATGAATAGTCAAGGGAATATTCGATATCAAAAGCTAGACGTTTTAAGTGACACCCTAGATTTAGAGTCACTCCCTGAACAAATAGACGGCTTGGTTTATTGTCCAGGAAGTATCAATTTAAAACCATTTAAACGGTTTTCAGATGACGATTTTGTAAACGATTTTAAACTACAAGTAGTTGGAGCTACGAGAGTTATTAAATCATTACTCCCCAAATTAACAAAAGCAGGTAACTCCTCTATTGTGCTATTTTCTACAATAGCTGTTCAAAATGGATTTAATTTCCATTCTCAAGTTGCAGTCTCAAAAGGAGCTATCGAGGGTCTAACCAGATCTTTATCTGCTGAATTTGCGCCAAAAATAAGAGTCAATGCAATAGCACCTTCATTAACAAATACTCCTTTGGCAGACAAATTTTTAAATACAACACAAAAAATGGAAGCGCAAGCAGAGAAAAATCCATTAAAAAAAGTAGGGTCAGCAAGAGATATTGCTGAGGCAGCGACCTATTTACTCACGAACAAATCCTCATGGATTACGGGACAAATACTTCATGTAGATGGAGGATACTCAACTATAAAATAAACTAAAAACAAAAAGCTATGTTTAAACTATTTAAAAAGAAAAGTGAATTGGATATACTTAATTCAAAGTATCGTAAACTTTTAGAAGAATCTCACAAATTCTCGAATATTAATCGAAGGCTAAGTGATGAAAAAATTGCAGAAGCAGCAACTATCTTAGATAAAATTCAGCATATTGAAAAGGTTCAGTTTCAGTCATAAACTCTGAAATCATTTACTAAGTGACGATGATGCCAATAAATAATTTTCAACTGAAAAGTTACATCGTCAAATGTATTGGAAAAAAATTAATACTTTGCTGGTTTACCATTGGTTGATGATTTTTTAATAAAAACTCTTAAGTCTTCATTAGCCTTGATTAAATCTTCGTTACGTAAATACATCATGTGACCACTTCGATATCCTTTGAATGTCATACGATCTTTCATTTTACCACTGGGATCTATTTGTGATAGGGTATATTTAGCCGCAAAATAGGTAGTAGCGCCGTCATAATAACCAGATTGGTTTAATACTTTTAAATAAGGATTTGTGGCCATAGCCTTTCGTAATCCTTCTCTTGTTTCATTATTTCTTCGATCCCAAGGGTGTACATCTCCAAACATATTGTACTTAATATCTGTATTAAAATTTAATTCAGATTTAATATAATGATTGATGGCCGGTGTAAAAGAATGCAACCAAGAGGTTAATTCTGGACTATAATCTGGGCTCGTACCAGCATTTTTTCTGTCAATTCCTAAATATCTAGAATCTAATCTCCCTATGGTATAGCCTGTTTTATCTCGCATTAACTCTTTCCAAAAAAAACTAGTGGGCACTTCTAAATTATGATTGAGAATTGATTTTTTACTCAAACCAGAATAAAAAGACATTTTTTCAGCCACCCTATTTCTTTCTTCGTCTGTTATGTTACTACCTTTAGCAAGAGCCGGCATCAAAGTATTAATAGCATAATTTTCAGATTCAGGAAGGATATCCAATAAATCTTTATTCTGTAATTCTGGTGGTAACACTTTATGGTACCAGGCCGCAGCAGTAAAATAAGGCAAGTTAATTGCAGAGTATATAGGTTGATTGGTACTATATAACTTATAGTCAGCCGGAGAAACAAGGATAACACCGTTTAAATACATCCATTGAGAGCTCTGTAATTCGTTGGATAATCCCATAACACGAGTACCTCCATAACTTTCACCAATAATATATTTTGGGGACTCCCAGCGATTGTGTCTTGACACAAATGTATTTACCCACTCAGCAAGGTACTTAATGTCAGCATTAATACCGAAAAACAACTTTTTATCAGGCATTTTTCCCTCGCTATCAGGAATCATTCTAGAATACCCTGTATTTACGGGGTTAACGAAAACAATATCTGCTACATCAATAATAGAATTTGGATTTGCTTTAAATCCGTATGGTTGTATAGGATTTCCTTCTTCGTCAATATTAAGTATTCTAGGGCCCGTATAAGCAATATGCATCCAAACAGAAGCAGAACCCGGCCCTCCATTGAATGATATAATTAAAGGTCTTTTTTCTCTATTTTTTATGTTATCTCTAGTATAATAGGTATAAAATAGGGATGCCATAGGATCACCATTTTTATTCCAAACAGGTTGCATTCCTGTTTCAGCCGTATAAGAAAAATTTTGCCCTTTGACTGTGGTGTTGTGTGAAGTTTTAACCAAAGTATCTACCGGAATAATTCTATTTTGTGCAAACGAAAAAGTAAATCCAATTAAAAGTACGAACGTAATTATATTTTTTTTCATCTAAATATTATTTCTGATTTTGAAGGCTAAATATAAACAATGAGTACAATTAACTATGTTAAAATTAAATTTTAAAAACAAAAAAAAGAAGAAACCATTTTAAAATTCAATCAAAATTGTATTTTAGTGAAAATTTAGAAAATGAAAAATTCTTTACTAATAAATTTTATTATTGCGATATTATTTTTGGTGTCGTGTGGTAGCGACGATGATGGAATGTCAAACATTGACAATCAAAATCCAACAGCTCCTCAAGAGCTCATCGCATCAAATATTACAGAAAATTCTTTCGATCTAAATTGGAGTGCAGCAACAGATAATGTAGGAGTTACAAATTACAAACTATACATTGATGGAACCAATGTCCAAACCATCAATAACGAGACTACAGCAATTGTGTTAGGATTAACACCTGGAACCTCGTATGACATTAATGTCACTGCTTTGGATGCAGAAGGAAATGAATCTAATCAGAGTAATAGTTTAATGGTTGAAACTTTAGTTGCGCCATTAATTTTTAAAAACTACTTGTCAGAAATGGGTGTTTTTAGTGGTGATTTAAAAAGCTTAACTCCTGCAGAAAATGTACATCTTTATGATTTAAATAGTCGGTTGTTTACAGATTACGCTCACAAGCAACGTTTGATAAGAATGCCTGAGGGAGAAGCTATGCAGTATAACAACAATAGTTTACTACCTATCTTTCCTGATAATACGTTGATTTCTAAAACCTTTTATTATTACGAAGATGAAAGTAACACCAATTCTAATAAAATTATTATTGAAACAAGAGTCTTAATAAAGACCCAAGGAACTTGGAAAGTAGGGGAATATCTTTGGAATAATGAAATGAATGAAGCTGTTTATACAGAGCAAGGAAGTACGACCCCTATCACTTATCTAAATACAGAAGGAGTTACTCAAGAAGTTCAATATCAAATACCATCAAAAGACGACTGCATCACTTGTCATCATATATATGACGACACAACCCCCATTGGACCCAAACTGAGAGCAATGAATTTCAATCCTCAAAATGAAGAAACTTCAATAAATCAATTACAATATTTTATAGATATTGGATTGTTAGAAGGCATCTCAGATATTTCAAGTATAGAGGTACTTGCAGATTGGGAAGATGAAATTAATTTTGATATTTTTGAAAGGGGAAGGTCTTACATTGATATCAATTGTGCGCATTGTCATCAACCAGGTGGTTACGTACCAACTGGATTTTTATTAGATTTTAGATTGGAAACTGATTTTGTAACAACTGGCATCTATTCTCATAGAGGTCAAATTGAAAGTCGCATTCAAAGCACAACACCCACCTATTTAATGCCTCAATTAGGAAGATCATTAGTCCATGATGAAGGAGTGACAATGTTATTAGAATATTTAGAAGCCATTGAGGATTAATTTTTTGGCTTAATTCTTGTTGTTTAAAATGAAAAATGTTTAAAATGAAAAATATATTCTCATTAGCCATCCTTGCTTCTTTTATATTGTTTAGTTCGCAATCTTTATCTGCACAAAGTTTAAAACAGAATCAAGATAGACCAGAGGTCGTAGCGAATAACGAGTTACAAATATTAACTAATGAATTAGATTTAAACGATATTCAAAGACGTACTTTGTTCAGAGCTCTAGTAACTAAAGAAGTTAGTTTCCGAAAATCTGAGCTTAACGAAAACAAAACTACGATGGAGATAGATAAAAAAAAGGCAAATGACGATTTTCATTCTCAAATGAAAAAGACGTTAGATCCAGACCAATTTGAAAAATGGAAGAATGAGCTCAATAATTAATTAAGCGTAACTTTCATTTATCTTATTTTACTGTAGGTTTAATACCTGGCCCACATCTATAGTGTTACTATCTAAATCATTATACTTTTTTAAAGTATCTACGGTAAGATTAAACTTTTTAGAAATACTATATAGGGTATCTCCTTTCTCGACGACATAGGTTTTAATATTTGAAGATTTTTTTTCTTTCTTTTTTGATTTCTTTTTACCTAATACTTCCTCATCGTAAATATAGAGCTCATATGTCTCTATTATTCGAATCAATTTATCAGGATATTTAGGATCTGTAGCATATCCGGCTTTTTTCAATCCTTTAGCCCAAGATTTGTAATCATCTTTCTTATATTGAAATAAATCATTATATCGAGATCGTTGTGTTAAAAATAAAGAATGATCTCTGAAAGAATATTTTGGATCTTTATACTTTCTGAAACATTCTTGTAATTTATCATCATCATGATAAACACGCCCACCAGTCCATCCTTTATGACATTTTATCCCAAAATGATTATTAGATTTTGCACTCAATTCACCTCTCCCTGCACCACTTTCTAATATTCCTTGAGCAAGTGTTATACTTGCAGGAATTCCATACTGTAGCATTTCTTCTTTTGCGATAGGACTATAGTTTTCTATATACAAAATAACCGTTTCCTTATAAGTAATGTTCTTTGAGGGAGGCTTGATTTCTTTACCTAACGACTCGCCTTTTTTTTCTACAATTAACTTTTCTGCGGGAATATGTTTTTTTTTGGAAGTAGCGATCGTATTTTTTTTTGCTCTACATCCTACGATAAGTAGGCAACACAACGCTACCATTTTAAATGAATTAAAAGTCATTTCAAAAGTTTAATTAAAAAATCAATCATATGATAAAACTCAATCTACTACAGAATAGTGTAGATTCTTAAAATTTCAGTTAAATTAAAAAAAAATCAGGAATCATCAATATTTATGAGATGAATTATTTTGTAATGATTATTTAATTAAAGGAAGGTTTTTCTTTTTTAAAATATTATTCATCCCTACAATACCCTGTAGACCACCTGTGTGAATGCAAAGAATTGAACTTTTTTCCTTTATCAGTCCTTTTTTAATTAAATCTATAATTCCAAACATCATTTTTCCAGTATAAATTGGGTCTAGAGGTATCGTTGTAACCTCTTTAAAATAGTTCATAAAGTTGATGAGTTGTGTATTTACTTTAGCGTAACCTCCAAAACAATAATCATCTAACAATTTAAAATTTGATTTATGGGTATATTTATTAATTTCCGATAATTGAAAGGTTCCCTTAAGTGCAGAAAAACCGATCACATTTTGAGAATTTTTTGAAGATTTTATGAGTCCTGCTAGAGTTCCTCCCGTACCTACAGAGGCACAAATAAAATCATAATTTAAATCTTCTTTTTTTAATATTTCCGAACAACCTTTTATGGCCAACTGATTGGTTCCCCCTTCAGGGATTAAATAAAATTTCCCGAATTTAGTTTTCAAAATATCGATAAAAGCCTTTTCATTTTTTAACTGATAATCTTTTCGTGAAATAAACAAAAATTTCATTCCACATTTTTTTGCAAAAAGTAAAGTGGCGTTCAATTCGACTTTATCAATTAATTCTTCTCCGCGGATGACGCCAATTGTATTAAATCCAAACTCTTTACCAACCGATGCAACTGCTGCTATATGATTAGAATACGCTCCTCCAAATGTCAATAATGTATTAAAACCCTCTTTTTTTGCATTAATCAAATTATATTTTAGTTTTCTATACTTGTTGCCAGAAATATAAGGATGTATCAAATCTTCTCTTTTAATTACCAATTTACAATTGGTATTTAAAAATGGCTCCAAGGAAATAACTTGTTTAATAACACTAGGTTTACCTTCTAACAATTGATTTGTTTTTAATTTATTCTCCTTTTAATTTATACCCAAAAATAAAAATAAATTATTCATACTGATGCTAGTCAAAGCAACTATTTGATGTAAAGAAGTATCAATTAACAAAAACTTAATTCAAACAATAACTTAAAATGTTATTTTTGTTAGGTGACTAATTTCAAAAAACACATCCCTTTAGAAGAGGGAGATTATTATATGACTCCGCAAGGGTATAAATGCTTTACAGAGCAATACCATTTAAAGCGTGGTTATTGTTGCGAGAGTGGTTGCAAGCACTGTCCATTTGGATTTAATAAAAAAACGAATACTCAAAAAAATGACTTTTAAAGAAGAAATACAACAAGGGATTCCTAATTCGCTTCCTTCACCAAAAACATTTGATCCTTCTATAAATCATGCACCAAAAAGGAAAGATATTCTTTCAGTTGATGAAAAAAAATTAGCTTTAAAAAATGCGCTTCGCTATTTTGACGCAATACATCATGAAATTTTGTTTTCTGAATTTAAAGAAGAATTAGAAATCTATGGTCGGATTTATATGTATCGTTTTCGTCCAGATTATAAAATGTATGCTCGCCCTATTGATGCATATCCTGGAAAGTCTGAACAAGCAAAAGCAATTATGCTGATGATTCAAAACAATTTGGATTATGCAGTAGCACAGCATCCTCACGAACTAATAACCTATGGTGGTAATGGTGGCGTGTTCCAGAATTGGGCTCAATATTTGTTAACGATGAAGTATTTGTCTGAAATGACCGAGGAACAAACCTTAGTCATGTGTTCTGGTCATCCTCAAGGTTTATTTCCATCTCATAAAAATGCTCCAAGAGTAGTAGTAACTAATGGTATGATGATTCCTAATTATTCAAAACAAGACGATTGGGAAAAGTTTAATGCTTTGGGAGTCACTCAGTACGGACAAATGACTGCAGGTAGCTACATGTATATTGGTCCTCAAGGAATTGTTCACGGAACTACAATTACCGTTCTAAACGCTTTTAGAAAAATAAATAAAAGTCCATTCGGAGGTTTATTTGTCACTTCTGGTTTAGGAGGTATGAGTGGTGCACAGCCAAAAGCTGGAAATATTGCAGGATGTATAACTGTTTGTGCAGAAGTGAATAAAAAGGTAATTCAAACCAGACATTCACAAGGTTGGGTTGACGAAGTCTATCAAGATATTCATGCGTTGACAAAACGAGTAAAAGAGGCTAAACTAAATAAGGAAGTTGTATCTATTGCATATGACGGTAATGTGGTGGATGTATGGGAGACATTTGATAAAGAAAATTTAGCTATCGATTTAGGAAGTGATCAATCCTCATTACACAATCCATGGGCTGGTGGCTATTATCCTGTTGGGCTATCGTATGAAGAAGCTAATGAAATGATGGCGAATCATCCTACAAAATTTAAAGAAGAAGTACAAAAAAGTTTAAGACGTCATGCAGCTGCAATTAATAAACATACTGCAAAAGGAACTTATTTTTTCGACTATGGAAATGCCTTTTTATTAGAGGCATCAAGAGCTGGTGCAGATGTATTGGATCACCAAAATCCAATGAGAGATTTTAAATACCCTAGTTATGTACAAGATATTATGGGGCCGATGTGTTTCGATTATGGATTTGGACCATTTCGATGGGTATGCGCCTCTGGAAAGCCAGAGGATTTAGAAATAACCGATCAAATAGCTTGTGAGGTTTTAGAAGAAATGCTTAAAACTTCACCTCCTGAAATTCAGCAGCAAATGCAAGATAATATTCAGTGGATAAAAGGTGCTCAGGAAAACAAATTGGTAGTAGGGTCTCAAGCCAGAATATTATATGCAGATGCAGAGGGGAGAATGAAAATAGCTACTGCTTTTAATAAAGCAATTAAAGCAGGAAAAATAGGACTTGTGGTATTAGGCAGAGATCATCATGATGTTTCTGGTACTGATTCTCCATATCGCGAAACATCAAATATTTATGACGGAAGCCAATTTACAGCAGATATGGCAATTCAAAACGTAATAGGTGATAGTTTTAGGGGAGCTACCTGGGTGAGCATCCATAATGGTGGTGGAGTTGGATGGGGCGAGGTTATAAATGGAGGATTTGGTATGGTTATTGATGGAAGTATTGATGCTCAAAGGCGCTTAGAATCAATGCTTTACTGGGATGTAAACAACGGTGTTTCTAGAAGAAGTTGGGCTAGAAATGAGGAAGCTATTTTTGCAATAAAAAGAGCGATGGAAAATAACCCAAATTTAAAAGTAACACTTCCTAATTTTGTTGACAAATCTTTATTTAAATAAAAAACGATGAAAAATTTAAAATTTATTCCATTAGTATCTTTATTTCTATTCTTTTCTTGTTCCACCATCCGTGTTGGAGCTGACTATGATTCTGCGACTAATTTTGAGGAATATCAAACATTTGCTTTTTACAAACCTGGAATTGATAAAGCAAAAATATCTGATTTAGACAAAAAAAGAATCATGCGAGAAATTGAAGTCAACCTTAAAGCTAAGGGTATGAAAATCGATGCAGATCCCGATTTACTGATCAGTATTTTTACAAAAGAAAGAGAACGAATTGATATTTACAATAATAATTTTGGATATTGGGGTTATGGATATGGCCCATGGTATGGAGGAGGCACTTCTGTAACATCAACTCCGGAGGGAACTCTGTTTATTGATTTAATTGACAAAAAGAAAAATGAATTGGTTTGGCAAGGAATTGGAAAAGGTGATTTAATAATGACTACGGTTGAAAAGAAAGAAGCTCGAATTAAAGAAATTGTCACAAAAATTCTTGCTCAATATCCACCAATTATTGCATCTAAAAAATAATTTTATCAAAAAGTAAAAAATGAATAATACATCTATTATTCTAATAATTTCTTTGATTTGTATTAATTTGAGTGTCGCTCAAAATTATCAGTCTGGTTCAATAACAACTACTAAAAACAAATCCATTAAAGGAAAGGTTTTTATTGACAATGATCTTAAAAAAGTATACTTAAAAATTAATGGCGATCAAAAAGATTATAAATTTAAAGAGGTTAAAAGTATATTTATAAACAAGGAATTATATTCTAAAATTAATTTTAATAATGAAGACTATTTTACAAACCTGGTAGTTTCTGGAAAGGCTTCTTTATATCAAATTAATAGGTATAATTTTTTACTAATCAATGCAAACAAAAAGCAAAAATTAAATGTTATACAGGATCGTCAGAAAATACGAGGCTTTCTTTCCTTAATATTTAAAGACTGTAATCCTATAAGGGATGAAATTAATCGTACGGAAGAATTTTCAAAAAAAACCTTAACAGAATTAACAATTCTCTACAACAAATGTGATTATGGGGCTTATAAGCCAACTGAAAAAGAACTCAGTCAAGCAAATACATTTAATTCAGACTTCTTTAGATTTTATGGGAGCTTGTTAGGAAATATTAACAATAATCAGATTAATAACAACGTATCCAATAATAACATTGGATTTGGTATAGGTATAGGGCTTGCATCTTCGCCAAGTTTTATGGGGAATTTAAAAGAAAATATTTTTTTCAATTTTGATATTACGATCTTGTTTAATGGTAATAGCGAATTTGAAAATGAATCTCTACTAAACTTCAAACAAAATAGTTTTCGATTATCACTTGGAATGGAGTATGTATTTATTAAAGAAGGAATCGTTTTACCATTTTTAGGGATTGGCTATGGCTACAGCTCCGATTATTACAATGGAACTGTTGACACTATCAATTTTAAAGATCATAAACAAAACTTTTTCTTTACACCAAAAGTAGGAGTACTCTATAAACTTAAAAACAAAAAACTTATTGGGATAACAATTAATTACCTTACAGGTTTTAAAAATGATTTAAGTTTTAGATACGGAGAAAAACTTACTTATTATCCATTAGTTATTAACCAAAGTTCTATTAACATAGGTTTAAGTTATCATTTCTGATAGAAAAAAATATTTTTAATTAGGTTTATGAAGTCTATATTTTCAATATACTTTTACTAATACTCCCTTGTTCTGTTTTAACATTTAGAATATAATTCCCTGGCTCCCATGATTTGGTATTTATAAAAAATTCTTTTGAGGATATTTTATCATTAAATAGGATTATTTGACCTAATATATTATAAATTGAAACTGATTCCATTTTAAAATTACTTTTTAATGCCCAATTTTCAGATACTGGATTCACGAATGAAAGTACACTTCCACTTTCAGATACAGAAGTTCCCAAAATACCTTCAATAAAATTTTGAGCATAAATCTTAGATCCACTTCCTTTATCTTCAATAAAAACTGCAACAGACTGATTTTCAATAAAATTTGTAAATTGAATTCTATTTTTATTTGCCGAATATGTGGCTATTGGCATGGTTTCTTCATCCCAAGCAAAGTTACCTTCTTCATCTAATTTTAAAGTATGTAAGGTTGTTGGGGAAGCTCCATTATCAAAACCTTCTTTGATCAATAGTAATGGATAATTATCAATCATAGAAATCGACCCTGCATGTACTTTTTCACTTCCAATAGGGTAAATCTCTTTTGCCTGATCAGTTAACATTCTTGCTCCAGTTTCCTTATCAAATTTTTGTATGCGTTCGCCTTTTTCACTTTGACTCGTGTTGGTATACGTACACGTAGCCCAAATATACTGCGACCCCTCTTGATAAGTTATCTTTGTATCCATTTCATAGTCGGTTTGATTGGTATCAAAATCGGAACCATTAATTCCCCAAGGGAGTGTACCGTCAGGATCAATACGCTGTAAAAAAGAATCAAACCTTGAACCTGGTGAAGCCTTGTATCCCATAAATACCACATCACCAATTTGTAATCCGTCGTAAGTGGTGTTAAAAACAGTTCCGTAGTTGGCTATTTGAGTTGCCTCTACCCACTGGGATGTTCCATCGATAGAAGAAAATCTTTGTGCAAATAAATTAGAATTAATCCCAAAAGTGATACTATGAAAAACCAAAACAAAATCTCCATCAGAGAGTTCAAACATATTAGCAGGCACGGTATCGTTTCCGTCCTCAGAAACAATTGCTGTAGCATCCCATTGCGCTACTCCTGTTGAATCGTATTTTTGTAGTACGCTTTCACCACCAGGAAACCAAGACACGATTACTTCGCCATTGGACAAGGGCAATATCGTAACAGAATAACCAGCACCTACTTGTAAACCGCTGGAACCCCATAAATTGTTTCCTTCATCATCCAATT
>JAAEPP010000190.1 GCA_024232495.1 Flavobacteriaceae bacterium | reverse complement strand
TCAGCAAAGAAAAAATCTGATGAGATTTCTCTCAAAATTGGTAACAAAGTTATTAGTAACAAAAACACTGTTGCCAATCACTTTAATAGTTTCTTTACCAGTATAGCTGAAGAATTAGTTAGTAAACTAGGGAAAACTTCCAAGAAATTTACTGACTATTTAAACAAACCCCAAAACACTAGCTTATTTTTAAATCCTGTGGCTGAATATGAAGTTAGTGATCAAATTAACAAATTAAATGAAAAGAAATCAGCTGATACTTATGATATTCCAGTTAACCTTATTAAAATGATTAAAGATCAAATTACAGGGCCATTAACTGAGCTAATAAATATATCTTTTACAACAGGATGTTGTCCAGAAATACTGAAATATGCTAAAGTTATTCCTATTTATAAAGCTAATTCACCACTGGATGTTAAAAATTATCGACCAATATCAATTCTCCCAATATTTAATAAAATTATTGAAAAACTTATGCATGAAAGAGTTATTAGTTTTCTTGAAAAGAATAACGTAATCTTCAATCTTCAATTTGGTTTTCAGAAAAATAAATCAACTACTCTTGCCATATTGGATCTGCAAACAAAGATAATAGAAGCAATAGAAAAAAAACACTTCTCTTGCTGTATCTTTTTAGATTTCGCAAAAGCTTTTGACACAGTCGACCATGAAATATTACTTAAAAAGTTGGAATACTATGGAATTAGAGGCATTGCCCTCGAATGGTTTCACTCTTATCTTAAGGGTAGGAAGCAAAGTGTTGTTGTTGGAGGTGAAATGTCTGAGACTCTAAACATTAACTATGATGTCCCCCAGGGAAGTGTTCTTGGACCTTTGCTATTTCTTATATATATAAATGATATACCACTATCATCAAAAGTTTTCGACTTTCATCTCTTTGCAGACGATACAAGTCTTTTTATGTCTAATGCAAATTTAGAAAATTTAGAGCTCGAAGCAAACATGGAATTAGCTAATATCTCTGATTGGTTAATTGCAAATAAACTTTCACTAAATACTAAAAAATCTAATTTTTTAGACACCACTCAAGGACATAAAAAATCTGAAAATATAAAAATTTGTATCAATAATGAAGAAATAGCTGAAAGTAACTGTGTAAAATACCTAGGTGTACTGATTGATAATAATCTCAACTGGAAACCCCATATCCAACAAACAAAGTTAAAAATAGCAAAAAGCATTGGTGTTTTATCTCGTTTAAGACATCTTGCTTCTAAGGAAATTTTAGTCAGCATCTATAATGCATTTATTCAACCGCACCTTAATTATGGTATTATTAACTGGGGAGGAACTTATACAAGCATTTTAGAACCCTTACGAAAAGTTATGAAACATGCTGTAAGGCTGATTACATTTCAACCTAGAACAGCACATAGTCAGCCCCTATTTAAGAAACTAAGAATTCTTTGTTTTGACGATTGCTATCGTTTAGAAAGTGCAAAATTTATGCACGATATTAATAATAATATGCTCGGAAAACAATTTTGTGATCTTTTCTTACTAACAAAATGCAAACATAACATGAATACAAGACAAGCTACTTCAGGCTTATTTTCACAGCCTGCATTGAGAACAAATTCTAAGAAAAATAGTATCATCAATAACGGTGTTAAAATTTGGAATGATATCCCATTGGATATAAGACAATTCAAATCCAAAATCAATTTCAAAAAGAAATACAGGTTATGGCTCCTTGCAAAATATTAGGATCTCAAAACAGTTCACCAAGAAAATTAATATCATTGTAAAACGTACAGTATCACTATAACATTGTATATTTTGGCGTATATTTTTTTTTCTTATCTTTTCTTTTCTTATTTTTATCTGTAATTTCTATTTTTTTTTTCGCTTATATTATTGTTCTGTTATTGTTTAAAAATTTCAATTCAACTTAAATACCGTATGTTCGTATC
>JAAEPP010000189.1 GCA_024232495.1 Flavobacteriaceae bacterium | reverse complement strand
CTATAAGAGTTCAACTCGATTTCTTATAAAGTACCCCATTTGCACGGAATAAAACGAATATGTTCTCTCTAAAACGTTGTAAAAATACGTTTTACAACAGTTATGTCGATGGGAAAAACTTAGAACTTATTACTTCGAGGGTTTCTTAAAGTTCCTATGAAACTTAGTGAAAACTTAGCCCCGCAATAAGTGTTCACCTCAATTTCTTATAAAGTACGCCTTTCGCGTGGAATAAAACGATTTCGTTTGCTGTAAAACGTTTTAAACATACGTATTAAAAAAGTTCTGCCCATGGGAACAGCCTAAAAATTATTACTTCGACGGTTTCTTATAGTTCCCCAAAAAACTTAGTGAAATCTTAACTTTGCAATAAGAGTTCACCTCAATTTCTTATAAAATACGCTTTTTGCATGGAATAAAACGATTCCGTTTACTCTAAAACGTTGTAAACATACGTATTACAACAGTTCTGTCAATTGGAACAGCCTAGAACTTATTACTTTGAGGGTTTCTTATAGTT
>JAAEPP010000188.1 GCA_024232495.1 Flavobacteriaceae bacterium | reverse complement strand
GGGGTTTCCTGTTCAGAAATACATGTTTAACTATTATAAGACTACATATTCTGAAAGGAAATTTCATGATGAATCCGAGAATGTAGGTATTGAGTCTGTATGTTTTATCTATATATATAAAAGAATAGTGGATGTTTGTGTGTCCGTCCGTCCGTCCGTCCGTCCGCGATAAAAATTTGTGCGTACAATTTCTTAGGTCTACAAGTTTAACATGGAAGCCGAAGGCTTCTAGATGTCTGGATCAAACTTTCTAAGAATATACATTATTATTTGAAATTTCATCAGGATTCAGAAAATCTAACTTTCAAACCGATATATTCAACAGAATTTATGTAAAAATTAAAAATATAAACATTACCAAGGTTAAAAGCAAGGTAAAAACGCCGAAAAATGATTATAAAATAAATTTTCAGTTTACAAACTTTACACTCGCTGCACGAACTTAGCTGTTTTAATTACAAAGGATTTACATTTTATTAAATGAAATTTCATCAGGATTCCAAAAATATAAGTTTCAACTTGGTACATTCTATACAATTGTAGCAACAACAAAAAATATAACAATAACCAAAGTCAAAACATCAACAAAACTGTCAAAAAACGGTTTACAAATATATCAGCAGCTTATGAACGAGAGGGTTGCTGCAGGAAACTAGCTGTTCTACTTACAAAAGACTTACATATTCTTAAAGAAAATATCATCAGGATTTCAAAAATATAAGTTTCAACTTGGTATATGCAATACAATTGTAGCAACAACAAAAAGTATAACAAAGACCAAAGTCAAAACAGAAATAAAACTACCAAAAAACGGTTCACAGATACATCAACAGTTTATTAATAAGAGGGTTGCTGCAGAAAACTGGCTGTTCTACTTACAAAAGACTTACATATTCTTAAAGAAAATATCATCAGGATTTCAAAAATCTAAATATTAAATTTGTTGGTGCTATACTACTAAAGTAAAAAGCAAAACTATAAAAGTCATTAAAGTTAAAACAGGAGATAAACAATGAAAAAGATTAGATTAATAAACTGATTCACTTTTATGCTGGGGTTTCCTGTTCAGAAATACATGTTTAACTATTATAAGACTACATATTCTGAAAGGAAATTTCATGATGAATCCGAGAATGTAGGTATTGAGTCTGTATGTTTTATCTATATACTAGGTTTTGTACATTTCTTCACGTAGTACTTCTCTTACCCGTGGTTTGCTATCCATACAAAGTCATTCTGCTGTGTACTGTAATATCACGATTTATATTACAAAGGTATCTGATACACTAATTCAGCATTGATACTGCATCATGTTTTCGAAATATAAATAAGTGATTTTCCGTTAAGTTTTCCACACCACCCAAGGGGTACTTAACTTGGCGCGTTAACATTTGATATTTTACGTGCAGTGTATCGTCAGTAACCCTATCTTCTGCACGAATCCTTTCTTATTCGAAGTCTTGAATAAGAAGAATTTTTAATTTTCTTTTTTAGATTTTTTTAAAATTTTCTTTAAAATTTTTTTTGTATGAGATACCTTTATAATATAAATCGTGATATTACAGTACACAGCTGAATGACTTTGTATGGATAGCAAACCACGGGTAAGAGGAGTACTACGTGAAGAAATGTACAAAACCTAGTCCTTTAATAAGGTAGGGCGACAAAACAGAAAAAATTACAGTAAAACTAGAAGACTTTTCGTTGACCTCTCATCGGTAGTTACCGGTCAAATGC
>JAAEPP010000187.1 GCA_024232495.1 Flavobacteriaceae bacterium | reverse complement strand
GTATAAGATTTCTGAACATATCCTTTTTGACTCAACAGTGCCTTTTCCCTTGTTTACAGAACTCAATGAAGAAATATCGTCCTCAATATATCTTGAAATATTATTAAAAGAAATGGCCAGAATATGCCCAAATATTAAAACCTGCATGACCCTGACGTGATTTAAACACGCAATCTTCTGGACTGGAGCCAGACGAGCTACCTTTGCAACACAGAGTCGCTGTATTAATCACAAACGAAGAAATTTTCAAACTGCATTCGCACAAACGTTAATTTAAAGACTTGGTTAGTGTAAACAAATGACCTGGCATTGGGTTTATCTTTAACGAAAAGACCAAAAGGCACAATAAAAAAAAGGATTTTTGAAAGGTATTTCAAAATGTAAACTTCACCAACAACGAGCAGGGATTACATTTTGGAACATATCCTTAGTTACTAAACAGGGCCTTTTTCCTTGTTCGGAGACCTCAAGGAAGAATCGTCCTTAATATATCTTGAAATGTTATTAACACGAATGGCTAGAAAATCCCTAAAAAGAAAAAAACTGCATGACCCTGACGTGATACGAACACGCAAATTTCATGGCTGGAG
>JAAEPP010000186.1 GCA_024232495.1 Flavobacteriaceae bacterium | reverse complement strand
GGCCGTTCGGATACGCAAAAAATTCGGATAATCGAGGAAGAACATTTTACCTACTAAACTTGCTATAAAGGTTATTATTATCGTCCTGAACAGTCATAGGATGCTCAAACTGAATGCAAATTGAAAGGCTTGGCAAACGGAAAGACCGACAACAAAACTAAGGCAACAGTTTTTTGTAAATTTCAACAACGATTTGTAATGATAACAACGATAACAACGATTGGTATAAATGACAATATTAATTAACAAAGAAGTTATTGTTTTTGGAAAAAATGTTGAATATGACTTTGATATTGGGCAACAGTTTGAGCATACAACAGATATGTCGATTGGTTTCTCAAGAACTGGTTTGAAAAAAAAATTTTAATGAAAACTTTTGGCGTTCAGATAATCGAGGTTCGGATAATCAAGGTTCGGATAACCGAGGATGTACTGTACAACCATTGTCTACTGTAGTATTCAAATCTCTATGATTGGAAATGGTTACTTTTTCAAAAGGAGAAATTTTTGATAGGGTAGCTTTTTCTAAAATGGACTCCTAAAACTTCTTTTTG
>JAAEPP010000185.1 GCA_024232495.1 Flavobacteriaceae bacterium | reverse complement strand
GGAGATGGTCATGGATTAAAAGTACATCCCCTAAAAAAATTCACTGTTGGGGGCTTAAATTGTTGGGAAAATTGGATGCCCCTTCCAAGAGCTTCGCTATATGCTCAAGGAGAAGATTTACATGTAGCAGTTTGGCCAGGAAGTGATCACAATACCAAAGACATTACTCGTTTTATTGCTAAGGAGTCAAGAAGCTTTGTAATTTCAGTTTCTTCGTTAATGACCAAGGAAGATTTTCCTAGTGACACTCATTATTTTAATGAAATAGTGACAAATTCTCCCGACATTTTAGCAAATGGGGGGAGCTGTATCGCCGGACCAGACGGAGAATGGTTAGTGGCTCCAGTTCTTTTAAAAGAGGGAAATATATACCACACCTTAGACTTTAATAGGGTACTTGAGGAACGTCAAAATTTTGATCCTGCAGGTCATTATTCTCGCCCTGATGTTACCAAATTAATAGTTAATAGGGAACGACAATCCACTACAGATTTTAAGGATTAACTGCTTTTTGTTTGGTCTTGGGATTTCTTTTTTTGATGCTTTAAACCCACAGACATTCCCTATCTTTGCAAAAATTAAAAAAAAGCTGCCTAGGTAGATAATATATTGATATGGCTAAACAACAAGACAATAAACGAAAAGGGAAATCATTTGATAAAGGTAAAAAATCAAAGCCTTTCAATAAGGCTGGGCGTGCATCAAATTCAAAACCGAACTCATCAAAAAAACCATCCACCACCGGAGATGGAATTCGATTAAACAAATACATTGCGAATTCAGGGATTTGTTCTAGAAGAGAAGCCGACATGTACATTCAAGTAGGAAGTGTTTCGGTTAACGGTTCTATTGTTAACGAAATGGGTTTTAAAGTAAAGCCTAATGACGAAGTGAAGTTTGATGGGAGAAGAATTAGTCCAGAACCCAAAAGATATGTATTGTTAAATAAGCCAAAAGGCTTTGCAACCACAACGAGTGAGAGTAAAGGAAATACGGTGATGGATTTAGTTGCTAATGCATCAAACATTCCTTTACATCCCATTGGTCGGTTGGGCAGAAATGCAACGGGCTTATTGCTATTTACTAATGATGACGAGTTCATGCAAAAATTTACACGTCACGGTATTTCTCGTTTGTTTCATATTGAATTGGATAAAAATTTAAAAGCAGAAGATCTACAAAGTATAAAAGAGGGGCTTAAAATCAATGGTAAAACTATTGAGGTAGAAGAGGTAAGTTGGGTGAATAATGCACCGAAAAAAGAGGTGGGTTTAAAAATCAAACACATCGGGAATAGTGTGATTAGAACTATTTTTGACCATTTAAAATACAATGTAGTGAAAGTAGATTGTGTAACGATAGGACCGCTTTCTAAAAAAGATTTACCTAGAGGACGTTGGAGGCATTTAAATGAGCAAGAAATGAATAACTTTAGCATGCTTTAGCAGCTAAAAGCTTTACAACTCTCATAAGGGCCAACATACAATGAGTAACGATTGTATGATAAAAAAGATTAAAAAAGGGATGACTAAATAACCCATAATATCTCTAGCTTGAAGTTTTACACCTTTCCCCATAATAGGCATTACAATTAATAAATAGAAAGGTTGCAACATATTGCTTAAGCTCTCTCCGTACGCTGTAGATAAGGAGGCTCGAGCGATCATTGCAGTAATTTTTTCTTGAGGCAATCCTACCCCAATCTCTGTGATAGCATTTATTAAACTGGGTCCTATTACCGCAAATTCTCCTCCTGCAGAAGGGATGGCAAAGTTGACAATTCCGCCTATTAAATAGGCGAAAAACGGATAGGTCTCTAGCGTTGCTATTGATGCCATAACATCCCCCAATCGATCTCCTAAGCCTGTATAAAGCATAATCCCCATGATTCCCGCATAAAATGGATATTGAAATAAGATCCCCGATATGTTACTGCTCGATCTTTTCATAGAAATTACATATCTAGCGGGTGTTTTATGAAGTAACATTCCTATAATTAAGAATATAAAAATCATAATATTGAAATTAAGGTCCAGTCCTTTTGTACTAAAATGAAAAATTATATAGGATAGCCCCATTAAAACTACAATCATTTGCAGAATTACACTGTTGTTTAATGAATCTGAAAGTGTTCTATATGGTAAATTTAAACTTACAGCTTCTTCTTTTATAGTTTGCTTATTTTTACTTTCATTCGAAACTAGTAAATCTTTTAATTCTTTATTTTCTGAAGATTTTGGACGCAACAAAAACATGACAAAAGGCGCCACAATTACCAATAAAAAAATCATTGCAATATTTAACGAAGATTGCAAGGTGAACGACGTAGGGATAATATCGGTAAGCACGCCGTTTTCAATTAAAAAATTATTTTCAGAATTTAAAAGTAGGGGAATAGAACTAGAGAGTCCCAAAACCCAACTGTTGAAGGAAAAATAGACACAGGCAATTAAAAAAGGATAATTGATTCCTTTTACTCGTAAAGCCAACTCTCTTGCTAATACACTAGTAATTACAAGCCAACCAAAGCTTACAAGAGAAAGAATCATTCCGATAAAAACTACCAAGAAATAAACTTGAGTGGGAGTCTTAATGTGTTTTGAAAGTGCATCAATTCCCTTTTTTACAGCGGGTGATAAAGCAATACTAAATCCAGTGATTATTATTAAAACAATCTGCATGGCAAAGCTAATTAAATCGAAAAATCCGTGGTACCAAGATTTGATGATTTCAAAGAGACTAGCTTCTAACCAAATATAGGATCCGAACCCGGTTATGAAGGTAAGTAATATAGCAAATACAAATGCATTGGGCATATACCTGAGATATACTCTAGAGAAAAGCGCTCCTAATTGATGAATCATTCCTTTAGGTTTAAATGAATTATGTCCACTAAATTACTAAAAATGAAAGAAAGTTTGAATGGTCATCAGATTTTACATCACAGGAACCTTTATTTAACCTCTATGATAAGAATATTGAATCTAAAAAATCAATGGTGATATATATCATCCTTTTTAACAAGTAATTGGAATAGTTTTGTTCTTATTGGGTTGATTTAGTAGATCAATATCCCCCTTAATAACGAGCGTCACTTTTTATAGGTGGCGCTTTTTTTATTTTTTTTAAACCGCTATTGTTTATTGCAAAAAAAAACCCGCAACGTATTGCGGGTTTTGTACTGAAGACGGGACTTGAACCCGTACGGACATTACTGTCCACTGGATTTTAAGTCCAGCGTGTCTACCAATTCCACCACTTCAGCATGTGGATTTTTATCGAAAAATTCGAATCGAGCGAAAAACGGGATTCGAACCCGCGACCTCCACCTTGGCAAGGTGGCGCTCTACCAACTGAGCTATTTTCGCAATTAAATGAGCTAGCTTTGTTGTCAAAGCGGTTGCAAATTTAAAACTTTTAAAGTAACATCAAAGTATTTTTAAAGAAAATAAATTAATAATTTAATTCATTGGATATTCTTATTGATCTATAATTTTTTAATGAATCGAATTTGTAGATTTAGTTTGTTTTTCTTTTTAAACCACTTAAAAATGGAATATGTCCATAATTATATTGGAAATATTCCATAATTTGTATATATTTGAGTATGGATAAAGAGATAACAATTGCTGCAAAACGATTTAAAAAAGTTCGAGAAGAACAGAATTATACCCAACAAGCGTTTGCTGAATTTTTAGAATTAGGGCACAGCACTGTTGATATTGAACGTGGGAAAACAAAAATTCCTGGGAAAGTTGTCATGAGTTTATTAAAAAATTTTCAAATCAATCCGCTTTGGTTATTTGGTGAAAGTTTTCAGCAATACATTGTTGTTGACGGAAAAGATGTTAGCCCTAAGGTCATTAGTGTCAAAGAAGATAATACAGATGCTATCCTACTGGTAAACCAAAAGGCAGCTGCAGGTTATCCACATAATATACAGGATGTTGATTGGTATCAAACCTTACCCGTTTTTAATTTTCCCTTACCACAATTCAGAAATGCTACCTACAGAGGTTTTCAGGTAGAAGGTGATAGTATGTTGCCTAATATTCGTCCAAATGATTGGGTTTTGGGAAGGTCTGTTTCAAATGTTGCTGAGGCTTCAGATAATAAAATTTATATTGTAGTACTTCATGATTCTGTACTGGTAAAAAAACTTGAAAAAATAAATCATTCTGCAAAAATTAGACTACTATCTTTAAACCAGGAGTACTTACCGATTGAGGTCAATATCAATGACATTCAGGAATTATGGCAAGTCAACAGTAAGTTAACTTTTGGTATTGATGAGCCCTCAGAAAGCACTTTACTCAAACAACTACAGCAGTCTATGGATGATTTAAAAGGACAAATTAATCGCCTACAATAAGTATTTTAAATTTGTAATTGTTGTAGGTAATTTAAAATTATGTCTGTAGCACCTCTGTTGTTTAAAATAAAATTTTTTGAGATCAATCCTGTTTTTTCACAAAAAGGAGCATCTGTTTTTAATTGATTAAAAATATCGATAAACTCCTGTGGGGTAGCGACTGAAAACAACCCATTTAGTTTTTTTAATTTTTTTGCCTCTGGGAAATTGGTGTAATTTTCACCTATTATAATTGGAACTCCGAAGGTTGCAGCTTCTAGGATATTATGCAATCCGTTAGCTCCCATACCTATGCCGCCACCAATATAAGCTACGTCAGCATAGCTGTATACCTTAGTTAATAGTCCGACAGTATCGATAATAAGGACTTGATAATCAGAAATATTATATTTTTCTATCTCAGAATACAATACCGTTTTTACTTTCAATTTTTTCTTTAAGCTTTCAACTCTTAAATTATTTACCTCGTGAGGAGCGATTATAAACTTTGTATTATTTGAAAAATTATTAATATAATTAATTAAAATAGATTCATCTTTAGGCCAAGTACTTCCACAAACTAAACAAAATAGATCTTGTTTAAATAAGGCCATAAAATCCAACTCGTTATTCATAGATAATTGATCACTAACTCGATCAAATCGAGTATCACCACTAACGGAAACTTGCGAAATTTTTAATTGCTCCAATAAATTTTTAGAAAGTTGGTCTTGTACAAAAAAGTGACTAAAACTATTTAAAGTTCTTCTCATAAAACCTCCATAAAATTTAAAAAAAACTTGGTCTTTTCGAAACAAACCTGAAACTAAAATTGTGGGTATACTTTTCTTTTTTAATTCAAAGAGATAGTTAGGCCAAAATTCGTATTTAATGAAAATAGCCACTGATGGCTGCAACAAATCAATTAAGTTTTTTGCATTTTTTGGAGTATCTAAAGGAAGGTAAACTGTACAGTCTGCAAGTTTATCATTTTTTTTGACTTCAAAACCTGATGGAGAAAAAAAGCTGACAATGATTTTATGATCAGGAAATTCTTCTTTTGTTTTTTTTATAATAGGAACTCCTTGCTCGTATTCTCCCAAAGAGGCACAGTGAAACCATATCGTCTTATCACCTTTTTTTAGGGTGCTTTTTATTGTATCTATTACAGACTTTCTTCCTTTCACAAATAAACTCATCTTAGGACTAAAAAGCGGAGATAGCAAAATTAACTTGCTTGCTATAAATGTAGAAAAATTATATAATGAGTGCATCGATAATTACTGTACAGCTAAAATACGTTTCTTTAAGGAATTAGATTGTATGCCGATTTCAAATTTTGTAATTTTGCTTTAAATATTTTAGAAAGCTTTGCATTTTTAAACAATTATCTGACTTACTATAAAAAATGAAAAAGATACAAATGGTTGACCTCAAAGGTCAGTATAATGGAATAAAAGAACAAGTTGATAGTTCTATTTTAAATGTAATCGAATCTGCAGCGTTTATAAACGGTCCTGAAGTTCATGGATTCCAGAAAGAATTGGAAGACTATTTAGGGGTTAAAAATGTTATCCCTTGTGCAAATGGCACCGATGCATTACAAATAGCTATGATGGGATTAGGCTTAAAGCCGGGAGATGAAGTGATTACAGCAGATTTTACTTTTGCTGCAACGGTAGAAGTCATTGCTTTATTGGGGTTAACCCCAGTGTTAGTAGATGTAGATCCAGTAAGCTTTAATATTGACACAAGTGCAATTAAAAGAGCAATTACTCCAAAAACCAAGGCAATTGTACCGGTTCATTTATTTGGTTTAGCTGCAAATATGGATGAGATTATGGATATTGCTAATGCTTATAACTTATTTGTAATTGAGGATAATGCTCAAGGAATTGGTGGTGTTTACACGTCAAAAGATGGAACTAAAAAGAAGACTGGAACTATCGGGCATGTAGCTTCAACCTCTTTTTTTCCCTCTAAAAACCTTGGTTGTTATGGTGATGGTGGAGCAATATTTACAAATGATGACGATTTGGCTCATACGATTAGAGGAATAGTGAATCACGGAATGTATCAAAGGTATCATCACGATGTAGTTGGTGTAAACTCACGACTGGATTCAATTCAAGCAGCAGTTTTGCGAGCAAAGCTTCCAAAATTAGATACTTATAATCAGGCACGACTTGAAGCAGCTATTAAATACAACAAAGCTTTTTCTGGAATAGCAAATATTATAACTCCTAGTTATGGTTGTGAAAACTGTTTCTGCGATATGAAGAATTGTGACTGTCATGTTTTTCATCAATATACCTTAAAAGTTGTCAATATCGATCGAGATGCGCTGGTAGCCCATTTAAACGAAAAAGGAATCCCCTGTGGAGTTTATTATCCTATTCCATTACATCTTCAAAAAGCTTATGCAGACGAGCGTTATAATGAGGAAAATTTTAAAGTAACGAATCAGTTAGTAAAAGAAGTAATTTCTTTACCGATGCATACCGAATTAGATAACGAACAAATTGAGTTTATTACGAAAACCGTGATTGATTTCATAAAAAACAATTAATATGCGAAAAGTTTTAGTGACAGGTGGCTTGGGTTACATAGGTTCTCATACTGTTGTTGAACTTCAAAACGCGGGGTTTGAAGTAGTGATTATTGATAATTTGTCAAATTCTTCTATGGAAGTCTTGGATGGAATTATTGAAATTACAGGAAAAATCCCTCTATTTGAAAAAATTGATTTGCGTCAAAAAAGCGAAGTCATTCAATTTTTTGAAAAGCATCAAGATATTTCAGGAATTATTCATTTTGCTGCTAGTAAAGCGGTAGGAGAGAGTGTTGAAAATCCATTATTGTATTACGAAAACAATCTATCTACATTAATTTACTTGTTGCAAGCGTGTAATAACTATACTATTGAAAACTTTATTTTCAGTTCTTCGTGTACGGTTTATGGAGAACCAGACAAACTGCCAATAGATGAGAGTGCTCCTGTCAAAAAAGCGACTTCACCCTACGGAAATACCAAACAGATAAGTGAAGAAATCTTGAATGATTCTTGTAAAGTATCCAATTTGAAATCGATTGCACTTAGGTATTTTAATCCAATTGGAGCGCATGATTCATCTAAAATAGGAGAATTGCCTTTGGGAATTCCGCAAAATTTAGTTCCATTTATTACACAGACAGCTGCTGGATTAAGAGATCAGTTATCCGTCTTTGGAGATGATTATCCAACAAAGGACGGAAGTTGTATCCGAGACTATATCCATGTGGTTGACTTAGCAAAAGCACATGTAGTTGCTTTAGAACGTTTATTAAAAAATAGAAATTCCAACCAATTTGAAACATTTAATATTGGAACCGGCAAAGGAAGTTCCGTTTTAGAAGTAGTAAATGCTTTTGAAAAAATTACCCAACAAAAATTAAACTATAAAATTGTAGATAGGCGTGTTGGGGATGTTATTTCTGTTTATGCAGATACTAAAAAAGCAAATGAAGTTCTAGGTTGGAAAGCTGAAAATTCTATGGAAGACTCTTTACTTTCCTCTTGGAATTGGGAGAAAAAAGTAAGAAATATTAAATAGCAGCTTTTTCTGTTGTTATATTTCTGTCGATTTTTCTCATTAAGCCTTGTAATACATTACCTGGACCAACTTCAACAAAATTTGTAGCTCCATCATTAATCATTTGTTGCATGCTCTGTGTCCATTTAACGGGAGCCGTTAATTGCGATACTAAGTTTTTCTTAATAATTGCTGGATCTTTGGTAGCGATAGTACTTACATTTTGATAAATAGGACATTTAGGAATCGAGAATTTTGTATTTTCAATAGCCAAAGCTAATTCCTCTCTAGCAGGTTCCATTAACGGGCTGTGAAAAGCTCCGCCAACAGGTAAAACCAACGCTCTTCTAGCTCCAGCTTCCTTCATCGCTTCACAAGCTAAATTAATAGCATTAACCTCTCCAGAAATCACTAATTGACCTGGGCAATTATAATTTGCAGCGACTACAATTCCCGGAGTTTCTGCACATATTTTTTCTACAATAGCATCGTCTAAACTTAATACAGCAGCCATTGTTGAGGGCTTAAGTTCACACGCTTTTTGCATCGCTTGTGCTCTCTTAGATACTAAAAGTAATCCGTCTTTAAAAGCCAATGTTTTATTAGCTACTAAAGCAGAAATTTCTCCCAAAGAATGTCCCGCTACCATATCTGGTTGAAAAGATTTGTCAAGTACTGTTGCTAATATAGTTGAATGTAAAAAAATTGCCGGTTGAGTCACCTTCGTTTCTTTTAATTCTTCTGGAGTCCCTTCAAACATGATTTTCGTGATATCAAAGCCTAATAATTCATTAGCTTCTTCAAATAATTTTTTAGCTTTTGATGAATTCTCGAAAAGGTCCAATCCCATTCCTGTAAATTGCGCTCCTTGTCCAGGAAAAATATATGCGTTCATAATTGTGAGTTTTTCTTCTATTATTGGTATCTGTGAGCCTGTAAAAATAGCTTTTTAATTGAACATAAATTTTATTGAATTAATTTCTAACGAAGGTTTGAAATGAAAAATCAAATCGATGTTTATCATCTTTTAAGTGATGTTCCTCTTTTACTAACTTCCACTCATCCTTAGGAATTTCAGGAAAAAAAGTATCTGCCTCGAAAGAACTATAAACTCTAGTTAATTCGATTTTATCAGCAACGTCCATTCCAATTTTATAAATTTCTCCGCCCCCTATTATAAAAGGTTGATCATCGTTACTAACAAGATTTAAAGCCTCTTTCATAGAGTGAACTACAATAGCCCCTTCTGCTTGATACGATGCATTACGAGTTATTATGATGTGAATTCTGTTTGGGAGTGGTTTTGGAAAGGATTCAAATGTCTTTCTTCCCATGATTATATGATGGTTAGTAGTTAGTTCTTTAAATCGCTTAAAATCAATTGGTAAATGCCAAACTAAGTCGTTATCCTTACCTAATTCATTATTAATTCCAGCGGCAGCTATTAAGGTTATCATAAATTTTTTATTCGGAACACTGTTTTATTCTGTTTAAATCTTTGAGTATTGGGGTTTCACTTTTTACTTTTATATGGCTACGGCTCCTTTGATATGAGGGTGGTGCTCATAACCTTCCAAAGTAAAATCGTCAAAAGTAAAATCAAAAATATTTTTAATTTTTGGATTTAAAATTATTTTGGGTAATGGCTTTGGGTCTCGAGATAGCTGAAGTTCTACTTGCTCTTGATGATTGCTGTAGATATGTGCATCTCCAAAAGTATGAATAAAATCTCCTGCTTCTAATTCACACGCTTGCGCCATCATCATAGTAAATAGGGCATACGAAGCTATATTGAAAGGAACTCCTAGAAAAATATCAGCACTTCGTTGATAAAGCTGACATGATAATTTACCATCGGCTACATAAAACTGAAAAAATGCATGACAAGGCGGTAATGCAGCTTTCCCATTAGCAACATTTTCTGAAAATGATTTACTAGTATCAGGCAAAACACTTGGGTTCCAAGCAGAAACTAGCATCCTTCTACTGTCTGGATTATTTTTAAGTGTTTCGATAATTTCACTGATTTGATCAATTTCATCTCCGTTCCAATTACGCCATTGATAGCCATAAACGGGTCCTAAGTCTCCATTTTCATCGGCCCACTCATTCCATATTCGAACACCGTTTTCTTGAAGATATTTTATATTGGTATCACCTTTTAAAAACCACAACAATTCATGAACAATAGATTTTAAATGAAGTTTTTTAGTGGTAACCATTGGGAACCCTTTACTTAAATCAAACCGCATTTGATAACCGAAAACACTCTTTGTTCCAGTTCCTGTTCGATCTTTTTTTACAGTTCCATTTTCAAGGACATGCTTAATAAGCTCGTGATATTGTACCATAGATAATTTTTCTAAAAAATAAATATTATTCAAACAACTCTGCTGATAAAAATAAATAAAGCCATGATTTATTATTTCTATTAGTATTTATTATTATAAAAAGTTATTAACTAGAATAATTTAGTAAAAGAGTCTTACCCAATAATCATACCTGCAATGGTTGCAGAAATTAATGATGCGATACTACCTCCAATTAGCGCTTTCATTCCAAATTTAGATAAAGTTTTTCGCTGCCCTGGTGCTAAAGATCCAATTCCACCAATTTGAATTCCAATGGATGCAAAATTAGCAAATCCACAGAGCATATAAGTGGCCATTATGATTGATTTTTGATAAGTTAAATGAGTAGCGTTTGCAGTATTTTTTAAATCAGCTAATTGAATATAACCCACGAATTCACTCGCTGCTAATTTAATTCCTAATAGTTGTCCCATCATCATCATATCTTCTTTTGCAACTCCAATTAACCACATGAGCGGTGCGAAAACAGTTCCTAAAATCGCCTCCAATGAAAGTTCAGAATAGGAAGAATTTGCAGAAACCCAGTCATTTAATGAGGTCCAATCACCTAACCAACCTAAAATTCCGTTGAACATCGCTATAAATGCAACAAATACCAACAACATAGCTCCAACATTTACTGCTAAACGTAAGCCCTCTGTAGTCCCATTGGCAATTGCATCTAGTACATTAGTACCTATTTTTTCAACGGAGACGTCTACAGTTGTATTGATTTTTTCTGTTTGTGGGTATAATATTTTTGATATGACGATAGCTCCTGGAGCTGCCATCACAGAAGCTGCTAGTAAATGTTTAGCAAATAACAATCTGAGCGCAGGATCATCACCACCTAAAAAACCAATATAGGCAGCTAAAACAGCACCAGCTACAGTAGCCATACCCCCAATCATAACTAAAAGCATTTCAGATTTATTCATTTTTTCTAAATAAGCCTTTATTAAAAGAGGCGCTTCGGTCTGACCAAGAAATACGTTTCCAGCGACACTTAAACTTTCAGCACCGGATATTTTTAATAATTTAGACAACATCCAGCCAAATGCTTTTACTAACTTTTGAATAATTCCTAAGTAAAACAGCACTGATGTTAGAGCTGAGAAAAATATAATAGTCGGTAAGACTTGGAAGGCAAAAATAAACCCAAATGTATCCATATCTACAACTAAGCCTTCAAATAAAAACTTACTACCAGCTTTTGTAAAATCTAAAATACTTACAAATATTTTTCCGACCCCTTCAAAAGCATTTTGAACAAAAGATACTTTCAAGACGCCGATCGCTATTATTAATTGAAATCCTAGACCAATTCCTACAGTTTTCCAATTAATCGCTTTCCTGTTACTACTAAATAGAAAAGAAATAAATAACAAGGAAAACATCCCTAAGACACCTTTCCAAACACTTGTAAAAGTAATCCCCTGACTTGGAACAATACCCGAAGGTTTATTGTTTTTAGTTGTTGTTAGTAACACTTCCTCTGTTTTGTCATTATTCGAGTAAAATTTATAATAAACGTCCTTTTCTTTAAAAACTAAAGTAGAATCAGTATGTTCTGTTATTTTATATCTTCTAATAGTGTCGTTGGGTAATGTATAATAAAATACCAGTAGGTTATTCTGAAAAATTAAATCTCCCTCCGCTTTTAAGTTGTTTTTAGATTCGATTTGATAGGAAAATGAACTCTCGGATATATTAAGGTAATCAGTTTCTTTATTGATTTTCGTAATTGCTATTCCTTTTGAATTTTCAATACTTGAAAATTGCCATTTTTTTTCTAAATCTTGTCCAAATGATAAAAAGGGAACCAATAATAATACTAGAACTAATAAATTCTTTTGCATAGGATATTATTTTCTTTTTGAAATTTCGTCTCTAATATTGACAGCTTTTTCATATTCTTCGTTATTGACTGCCTCCGTCAATAATTTCTTTAACGTCTTCAAGGAGTGTTTGCTGAAATCGTTTTCAGATAGATCTTCTTTGCGTTCTTCTCCAATTAAGATTTGTTCGCTGACTATTTCTGTTTTTTTTGAGGTAGTAGTTTTTTTGGTACCTGTCTCTGTATGAATTCCTGCCTTATCTAAAATATTTTTGTAGGTAAAAATAGGAGCATTAAATCGTAGAGCTAATGCGATAGCGTCACTTGTTCTTGCATCAATTATTTCTTCAATTTTTTCTCGCTCACAAATAATACTTGAATAAAATACTCCATCTAATAATTTATGTATGATGACTTGTTTAACAACAATCTCATATCTTGTTGCAAAAGTTTTAAAAAGATCATGGGTAAGAGGTCTTGGAGGCATGATTTCTTTTTCGAGAGCTATTGCAATGGATTGTGCCTCAAAAGCACCTATCACTATTGGTAATTTTCGATCTCCATTTTCTTCGCTCAAAATCAATGCATAAGCACCATTTTGTGTTTGACTGTATGATATTCCTTTTATATTAAGTCTTACTAAACTCATTAAATAATGTTCAAAAAAAAACTGTTTAATTTTATGGACTTCCCTAAAATTAAACAGTCCCTTTATTTAGGCACAAATTAATGAAAAATTATGCGTTATTACTTTTAAACTCTTTTAATTTTTCTATCAATTGAGGAACATACTCAAAAGCATCACCAACAATGCCATAATCAGCTGCTTTAAAAAAGGGAGCTTCAGAGTCACTGTTTATGACAACTTTTACTTTGGAAGAATTTACACCTGCTAAGTGTTGTATTGCTCCAGAAATTCCAATCGCAATATATAAATTGGATGAAACAGGCTTTCCGGTCTGTCCAACATGTTCACTATGAGGTCTCCACCCTAAATCACTGACTGGTTTTGAACAGGCTGTTGCTGCACCTAAAGTTTCCGCTAATTCTTCAATCATTCCCCAATTTTCGGGACCTTTTAAACCACGTCCACCAGAAACAACAATATCGGCGTCTGCAATAGAAATTTTATCGTTTGACTTTTCTAATGAGGTGACTTTTGTATGAAGATCATCTTCTGAAATCACTGGAGAAAAATTTTCTTGAATGGGTGAAGTTTCGTTTTCAACAACACCAAATGCATTTTTTGCCAAACCAATTAATTTTTTTTCAGTAGTTATTTCAGAATTAGCAAATGCTTTATTTGAGAACACATTCGATTTAATTTTAAAAGGAGCTACGCTAGATGGTAATTCTATTGAATTTGGCACATAACCAGCTTCCATATTTATGGCAAGTAAGGGAGCTAAATATTTACAATTAGCACTAGAAGAAATAACTACGATATTTGCAGCCTCTTTTTCTGCAGCTTGTGCTATTACATCGGCATATGCTGAAGCATTAAAGTTTTCTAGTTTGTCGCTAGAAACGTTTAATACTTTTGAAGCACCATATTTACCTAATTGGTCTGTTTGATTTCCGTTAATTGATACTGCAATTACTGAAGTTCCTAATATACTTGCTATTCCTTTAGCGTAGGATACGGCCTCAAAAGCAATCTTTTTAAATTTTCCTTCTTCAGATTCTGTATATACTAATACTGACATATTTTATAAATTTATATTGGTGATACAGTTTTTAAACTTAAAACTGCAATCTATTTCTAAATAACTTTAGCTTCGTTATGCAAAAGTTCTACTAAATCATTAACATTATCGACTAACTTTACCGATCCTTTTGCGTCTGGTTTGGTGAAACTATCAATATTAATTTCAGAATTTGAATCAATAGGTTCCATTACATTCAATGGTTTTGATCGCGCTTGCATGATACCTCTCATATTTGGAATGCGTAGATCTGCCTCTTGAACAATCCCTTTTTGACCTCCTACAATTAGCGGAAGTGTTGTACTAATAATCTCTTTTCCTCCATCAATTTCACGAGCAGCGATAACATTTGATCCTTCTACCTCCAGACTTATACAAGTATTTACAAAATTAAATCCTGTAAGTTTAGAAATCATTCCAGGAACCATTCCTCCATTGTAATCGATGGACTCTCGTCCTCCTAACACTAAATCGTAGTTACCATCTTTAATAACATGTGCTAATTGTTTTGCAACAAAAAAACCGTCTGTAGCAACCGTATTGACTCTAATTGCTTCATCAGCTCCAATTGCTAACGCTTTTCTTAACGTAGGTTCAGTTTCTGGCCCACCGACATTTGCAACGTGAACTGTTGCACCTTGTTTTTCTTTAAACCACATCGCTCTTGTCAGTCCAAATTCATCATTTGGGTTGATGACAAATTGTACACCTTGGGTGTCAAATTTTGAGTTTTCGTCAGTGAAATTAATTTTTGATGTAGTGTCTGGAACGTGACTAATGCACACTAAAATTTTCATAATTTATTTATCTTATTTTATCTAAAAATGTAACTTGTGTTTTGAGCTACAAAGGTAGGTATATTTTTCTCAATTTTACTATGCATGCATAATAAAAAATCGTTAAATCTTTAGAAAAATTAGTGAGCCACATATAAATAATAGTATTTTTGCAATTAGTTTGATGAAGATATATTTTTAAATAAAATTTTACGAATCTGATAGATTCAAATTTGTAAATAAATTAGATGATTTAATATGAAAACAATTCAGTTTAGAGAAGCAATCTGTGAGGCAATGAGTGAAGAAATGCGTCGTGATGATAGTATATATTTAATGGGTGAGGAGGTTGCCGAATATAACGGTGCGTATAAAGCGAGTAAAGGAATGTTGGATGAATTTGGTGAATTAAGGGTTATTGATACACCAATTTCAGAACTTGGATTTTCAGGAATTGCTATTGGTTCTGCCATGAATGGTAACAGACCCATAGTAGAGTTCATGACTTTTAACTTTTCGCTTGTTGGAATTGATCAAATCATTAATAATGCAGCAAAAATGCGTCAGATGAGTGGTGGGCAATTCAATATTCCTATTGTTTTTAGAGGGCCTACAGCATCTGCTGGTCAATTGGCAGCAACCCACTCTCAAGCCTTTGAGAGTTGGTATGCTAACTGTCCCGGTCTAAAAGTAGTTGTGCCCAGCAACCCAAAAGATGCAAAAGGGCTTTTAAAAAGTGCTATACGTGACAATGATCCCGTGATATTTATGGAAAGTGAACAAATGTATGGAGATAAGGCAGAAGTCCCAGAGGGAGAATATTTAATACCTTTAGGAGTTGCCGATATAAAGCGTGAAGGAACAGACGTTACAATTGTTTCCTTTGGTAAGATTAT
The DNA here is from genome assembly GCA_024232495.1 of Flavobacteriaceae bacterium. Classification (GTDB taxonomy): domain Bacteria; phylum Bacteroidota; class Bacteroidia; order Flavobacteriales; family Flavobacteriaceae; genus Marifrigoribacter. Next base: position 1,771 of record JAAEPP010000185.1, on the reverse strand, counting down.
AAAAGAGGCATACAAAGCTGCAGCCGTTTTGTCTGAGGAAGGAATTGAATGCGAAATAATTGATTTACGAACAGTGAGACCTCTTGACGACAAGGCAATTATTGATTCTGTAAAAAAAACAAACCGTCTTGTAATTTTGGAAGAGGCTTGGCCTTACGGAAATATTTCTACCGAGATTACTTACCAAGTTCAAGAACAAGCTTTCGATTACCTGGATGCTCCAATCATTAAATTAAATACAGCAGACACACCAGCTCCTTTTTCCCCAGTTTTACTAGAGGAATGGCTACCTAATAGTAACGATGTAATAAAGGCGGTAAAAAAAGTGTTATATAAGTAAGGTTTTTTAATTTATATTTTAATTCGTATTCATTTAACATCAAATTACTTTTGATGAAATATTTTTATTTTCTTTTATTTATTTTTTCCTCCTTTTTTGCACACTCACAAAGTAAGGTAAGTGGTCAGGTTAAGGATGAATTTGGTGATCCCATAGCTTACGCTAATGTATTTTTTAAGGATTCAAATGATGGGACAATTACAAACGAAAATGGAAGATTCTATCTGGAAACCTACGAAACACATTCTTTTGTGGTTTTTTCGTTTGTAGGTTATAAAACTTTAGAGATTGAGTTAAGAGAAAAGAATAATTTTAAAATGGATGTTGTATTAGAGGAGGAATCAGCTTCTCTTGAAGAGGTAGTTATTTTCAGCGGAAAACAATCTAAAAAAAACAATCCGGCAATAGATATTCTCAGAAAAATATGGGAAAATAGAAGGGCGAATGGAGTGAGAAAATTCAAACAATATACCTATGATAAATATGAAAAACTTGAGTTTGATTTAAATACCATAGATAGTGGTTTAATTAATAGCAGGACATTTAGAGGAATGGAATTTATTTTTGATCAAGTCGATACATCAAGAATAACAGGGAATACTTACTTACCCCTTTTTATCAACGAAGCCTTTTCGAAAGTCTATGGAGATAATATTATTAATAAAGAAACAGAGGTATTAGAAGGTAATAAAAATTCTGGATTTGAAAACAATCAAACTTTTATTGAATTGATTAAAGATCTTTACGCAGACTTTGATATTTATGATAATCACTTAAAGTTTTTTAATGTTGCTTTTACCAGCCCTTTATCTAAAACTGGTATCAACGTTTACAATTATGTTTTGCTTGATAGTGCTTATTTAGGAGATAAATGGTGCTATAATATTATATATTATCCAAGAAGAAAAAATGAATTAACCTTTAAAGGTGATTTTTGGGTAAATGATAGTACTTGGGCAGTGAAAGAAATTAATCTACAAGCTTCTAAAAGCGCCAACTTAAATTGGATCCGTGAAATTTATATTGAGCAAGAATACGATGTGTTAAACGATTCTACTTTTTTAATTACAAAAGATTACATGCTAAGTGATTTTAGTTTTAGGAAAAAAGAGAGCGCCAATGGAATGTATGGAAAAAGAACTACATTATATGATAATTATGAATTTGATACACCAAAAGAAGAATCTTTTTATAAAGAGAATATAGATCCATACGAATATGAAGTTTACAATCGACCTGATCAATTTTGGGAAGAAAGAAGAATGGAAGCTTTAAGTAAAGATGAGGAAGGAGTCTATAAAATGTTAGACACTTTAATAACCGTTCCTCGTTTCAAAAATTTATATACATTAGGAGCTTTAATAGCAAGTGGTTATTATGAATTTAAAGGTTTTGATGCAGGACCGGTTTTTTCAATATTTGGATATAATG
>JAAEPP010000184.1 GCA_024232495.1 Flavobacteriaceae bacterium | reverse complement strand
GGCACAGCGCAGTACCGCGCGGCAATGCTCCAAATCTGCTCGCATGAAAGCCACGGCCGACGGGACGTAGTGATATCCAACCCTTTAGCCGATAAACCACCCGCAAACAGCGGGATGTTGCTTTCTAATAACATACCGTATTGCCTGCTCCCAGCAGTGCAGTGCAGTGCAGCGTAGAAGAAATGCCCGGCCCGGCGGGCAATATAGGTTTATATTGCCCGGCGGGCAATATAGGTTTATATTGCCCGGCGGGCAATATAGGTTTATATTGCCCGGCGGGCAATATAGGTTATATTGCCCGCCAGGGAATATAACCAGGGGTGGTCGAGCACCCGATTTTTGTCGGGCGAGACCAAGACCGAGACCTGCCGAAAAAATCCGAGAGCGGGCGAGACCGGACGAGACCTGAAGGGGCAAACTGTTAGGACAGCACAGAGCTATGTTATGCCCTTGGAATTAGTCAAAAAGCTTTGATCGTTTAGAAGCTACGGCCATTCAAAGGTGATTGAAAATAAACCATGGACTTTGTCAAAATTTATTTTAATTTCACAGAATTGTTACTGACCAAAATATATGTTTTGGTCGGAACCCAGTTAGAAGGCCAGTCTAGCCTGTCCCGGCTGGGCCAGGCGAGGCCACTATTATACCAGAGAACGGCAGTGCAGTGCAGTGCAGTGCAGTGCAGTGCAGTGCAGTGCAGTGCAGTGCAGTGCAGTGCAGTGCAGTGCAGTGCAGTGCAGTGCAGTGCAGTGCAGTGCAGTGCAGTGCAGTGCAGTGCAGTGCAGT
>JAAEPP010000183.1 GCA_024232495.1 Flavobacteriaceae bacterium | reverse complement strand
GAAATAGTAGATTTTACCAGAATTTAGTTCATGGAGTAAACTTTCTTTATTTTCTCCAATTTGCAGTTGATAAACTGATTTTACAGCCATTGATAAATACTCGTCGAGGCTTGCTTCTCTGAGCATAACTTTTTCGTCGTAGATAGAGGGTACTTTTTCTACTTTTTTTCCTTCTTCATTTACCCCTACCAACGCACTTCTAGATACCGCTTCACCATTGGTATTTAAAGATACGAGTGAGGTTGACCCAGAAGGCATGATATAGCTTCCTTCTGCCAATCCAGCTAGTTTACATTGGCTACCATCTTCGTCAAAAACTTCAATCGATGTCCAACCATAAATCTTTTTTCGATCTACTTTTTTAAATTCTGCTTTGATACTAGTACCACTAAATGAAAATTCTGCTTGTCTTGCCATAGTAATTATTTAAATAAATATATAGTGAATGAGCTTTTTTTATTTTCTACAATATATCATTTTTTTCTTTATTTACTGATACAAGATTGATACATATAATTTGGTGTGTTATTCAATTTTTTAAGTGTTTTTGAAGAGTAAGGGGAAGTATAATCAAACTATTTTTGGGAGTATTTCGATACCTTTTAGAATGGTTGCGATTTTACTGAAAAAAATAATTTTCTAGTATTAACTTTCATAATTATTGCCTAATTTTAAAATCAATTTTTAATCATTTTAATTTCAGCCCTTATGGAGTTTATCAATTTAGCATTAATATTAATCGGATTTGTCGCATTAGCAATATATTTAAAAAAACCGAAGACTAACGCAGCGTCTCAATTTGAAGAAAAAGATAGTAGAATTTTGGTGTTAGAAAAAGAAGTTACTGAGAAAAATACGACGATATCAAATCTCCAAAAAGAGTTGCAAATTGCAGCTGCAAAAAACCAAAATTTAGAGCAAATAAAACATGAAAAGACTCAAAATGATGAACGTCTTAAACTTGTTGAGCTTGAGCGAAACTCACTTAAAAGTGAAAATATAGCCTATCAAAAAGCGGAAGAAGGACGCCAAAAAGAAGTCAGTAAAAGTATTGAAAGTGCACTCACATTACAAAAGTCATTAGAGAATGAAAAAGCACGTCTTAACGATGAGCGTGTACAAGAAAAAGCAGATTCGTTTGAAAAAATGAAACAGAAGTGGTCTGATCATGAACGAGACGTTCAAACTCACCTACAATTAATCTGTAAAAATAATGTCATTACGTACATTAGCCAAGAAGAGTTTCCACACCCCAGAAATAAGCCTGATAGTGCCATTGAGATTATGGATCAACTCGTTGTATTTGATGCCAAAAGTCCAGCAAATGACGATTTATCTAATTTTCCTAAATACATTAAGAATCAAACAGAGAATCTAAAAAAATATGCAAAGCATGCTAATGTTAAAAATGATTTGTTTCTAGTAATTCCTTCAAATACGCTGGACGTGATTAATCAATTTCATTATAACATCGGAGATTACAATGTATATATCATCACTAAAGATGCGCTGGAGCCGATAGTTCTTAGTTTGAAAAAAATTGAAGAATATGAGTTTGCAGACAAATTAAGTCCAGAAGATCGCGATAACGTTTGTAGGATTATTGGAAAGTTTGCCCACACAACAAAAAGACGCATTCAGGTTGATGAATTTTTTGCACGAGAGTTTCTTGATACGCTCACCAAAGCGGGTTCTCAGTTGCCTACTGACATCCTCAAAAATGTTATTAAATTTGAGAGTGCTGAGAAGCTAAACCCACCGATGGAAAAACGAAACAAAAATATACTAACAAAAGATTTAAAAGAACAAGTTGATAAGCTTGAAAAAGAAATGGAAATAAGGGAGATTCCTAAAATATCTGCCCCAAACAAACTTTGATTTATAGGAACTTTATTTTTATGTCAGGCTTGTAAATAATTTATTATTCTACAGGAGCGAAGTCGAGCTATTTTTGGGAGGATTTGATCTCACTGTGTAAATTATTGGATTAAATATCACCTCTTTTTTTATTCCAACACATTTATAAGTATAGTATAATATCTATTGGCAATAAATACAGCACCTGCTTCATTGTAATGTACGTCATCAGCTAACAAATTATCATTAAATCCTGTAAACATATCCACTGTCATTACCGAAGAGGTAGTCGTTGTTTTATTAGCTGCAATATTTAAAACTTCTTGCTGCATTTGTGTAAAAAACTCAGTTAATTCTGAAGTCATTATATCACTTCTACCAGGAGCCATCTGCTCAAGAATAATTGTGATACTAGGATTGTCGGCTTGAAGAACATCAATTATGTAATTGATGTTTGATACTGCTTGTGAATAGGGTAATCCTTCAAGTGCGTCATTACCCCCTGGCGAACTTAGTAAAACAATATCAGCAGGCCCCGTTTGATTTAACCAACCCTCAAGGCCATTTAGTATTTCACCAGAGGTCCAACCACCTCTACCTTCGTGGTCTACATCAAAATTCATATTATTAAATGTTGGATAAGATGATTTGTCAGTTTGAGTTCCAATAAAATCAAAAATCCAATTATTTTCTTTTAAGTCTTTCCAGAGTTCATATCTGTAGCTTTCAAATTCAGGTCTAGACCCTTCTACTCTTGATGCTCCTAAAGCTAGTATTTTATTTATGGAGGGGCTTTGTGAATTAGAACTAGAATCATCATCTTGATTGCAAGCATTGAAAGTTAATAGTGATAATACTATAACCAGTAATTTAATTTTTTGAATCATTTAGGTTTTTTTTAATTATTTTCAATCTAATTGGTTACTAATATTTATTGTTAGCTAAATTTAATCAAAAAATTATTCTCACGAATAAAATATTATTATTAGGAATAATACCTAAAGTAAAGAATAATTTAAATCTTGAATCTTTGCTAGTATTTGTTTTAAATAAATTAGTTGTCAAACTTCTTCAATAAAGCAGGTAAATAAAAGATATCTGTAATCAAAGCAATCGCTACTGTCACCGCACAAAGCAATCCAAAATCTCTGACTGAAGGTACAGCGCTTGAGGCTATAATTAAAAAGCCAGCAACCAGTGCAATTGTAGTTGAAAATAAAGCACCTCCTGTATAGTGCATCGCGCTATTCATCCGATCTTCAGCCGATCCCATAACTTGGTTGCTTTTTCTGTATTTATAAACCAAATGAATGGTATCATCCATCGCAATCCCTAACATAATCGGGGTAATCATTGCTGTTGTAACATCAAGCGGGATATTTAAAAGGGTCATCAATATCGCTAAAATTGTTAGCGGTAATAAGTTAGGAATCAAGACCAAAATGGTAGTACGTAGGTTTTTTATAAAAATTAGTAAGCACATAAATGCCACAAAAAAGGCTGCAAAAAAGGATTTGAATTGAGTTTCTAGAATAAAACTATTTAACTGAGCAAAAACGACAGCAAATCCATTAATCTTGAGTTTGTAATCATTCGTATCAAAAGAAGATTCAAAAGCTATTTTTACATCCTCCAATACTTGATTGAGTTGTGATGTACGACCTTCCATGAGCGTTAAAGTAAACCCTGCGGTTGTCAAATCTTCGGAAAACAATTTAAAAAAACTATTGTCCTTTACATCAACTCCAGAAAGTGTACTTTTCAACTCCTCTTCAGATACATTCGATGGAAATAAAACGGGAGTGCGTTTTTCTAGAAACTGTTTGATGTTAACCACCGAAACAGGATTAGAAATAAATGTATTGAGCTCTAATTTTTTTTGAAATTTTTCTAAGCATTTTAGCGCTTCTTTATTCAAAATAACATCACCCTTAGACGTAGAAATGTTTATTTGTAAACGGTTACTTCCTCCGAGTTCTACCTCTACAGCCCTTAAATCTTGCTTTGCCTTTCCTTCAGCTAAAAGATTACGAGAATTTGTATCTATTTTAATTTGAAAAATAGCATAAAAACCAATTAATAAAATAGCGGTAAAGCCAACAATTATCGTACGCTTATAATCCCAAGTTATACGATTTAACCAGTGAATAAATGCTCGTTGATTCCAACGTTTTAAGCTTAGTAAGGGCTTTGCTTTCTCAAAATTTAAATTCATATAACTGAATCCAATGATGGTAATAATATACACAAGAATAAAGCT
>JAAEPP010000182.1 GCA_024232495.1 Flavobacteriaceae bacterium | reverse complement strand
GGTCATATTTCACCTATTCCATATTAAATGCGTATAACGCCCTCGTTAATGGGCAAAATTTAGTTGGCTAGAATAAGCGACGAAGGAGCAAAAGCCAACTGTATTTTGTCCTTGTTTAACAGCTTGTTAGGTAAACAATACTGCCATAATTACACCATGCAGTATTTCTGAAACCCAAATACTAAAAAAGTAAACTACTGAAACACTAGCCGCCTGGATATTTGAAAGCTTAAACTTACTTTTTGATAATTTGAAAATATAAATAATTGCAAGCGCAAACGCCGACAATAATAAAATCAAGCTAACTGTTGGAGTAAAATCCATTGACTTTAATAGTAACCTTAGAGCGATTAAAGAAAGGCAAGGAAGCAAGACTAAAAGCAAAATCGATTTAAAATTAGCTAAGGCTTTATCCTCAACTAATCGATAAATGACAAAATATAAAACTATAGAAGCGACTACTATACCTATCACCGAACTCTCCTTGTTTACCTAACGCCGTTTTAAGCGGCAAATTTCAGTTGGCTAAAATAAGTGAGGCACGAACAAAAAGCCAACTGTTATTTGTCCGACTTGAAAACCCTTGTTATGTTTTTATTCTCGGTATGTCTATTAATGGCTCTGCCATAATATTACCGTTTTCTGCTGTAATCTCAGCCATAAGCTCATAGTGAAATTTATCTATAGGGTGTTTCAATTCCATTGAAATTTCGAATACACGCTTAATTGACTTAGCACGCAAATACCAAAGAAGATATTTACATCCTTCAATTTCAATTTTAAACCAAGACTCAATTTGAACCTCTTCATCTTGTAAAGTAGCAGCAGCTTCATTGAGCCGAGAAGAAATAGTGCTTTTCCATTCTTCAACTTTTCCCTCTGTTTCTGGTTTAAGTTTTATTAATCCCGATGCGTATTCCATACTCTAAACTCTCGAAAAACATAACGCCTTGCTAAGCGGAAAATAATGGTTGGCTATAATCGCGAAGCGATGGCCAACTGTTATTTTTCCGTTTAAGCAACTTGTTATGGCACTCAAATGAGATCAGCTTCTAAAATCTTCCTAGGGTATTCTGTTAGTTCTGTATTTTCCAATAAGATCTTCTTTGACCATTTTTCTACACCAGCACCTTCTTTTAAATTTATGTCAGTTTCATCTAAACCTCTTACAAGGTAGTAACTACATAATTTACAATCTCGGTTGTCCAGAGGCATGGGGATATCTATAATATGGGTCATATCGCTATGTTTTAATCTAATACCTGTTTCTTCAAAAAATTCACGAATAGCGGTCTCAATACATGTTTCTTCTCCTTCACTGTCTCCACCAAACACTGAAAGCATGCCGGGATTTTCTATTCCAGATTTATTATCCCTTCTTTGCATCAAAAAACTCCCACATTTACTTTGAGCAAATATGCCAGAATATGAACGGAGAAATTTAAGTTCAGAAAGGTCGATTACGTCATGATTGTCACTTATCCAACTGGATATATCAGTTGAATCTTTCATTACCATATCAAAGTGTTTCAATACGGAACTTCCATACTTTTTCCGAATGTCAGCACAAATAGTCGCTGTATCTTGATCTCTTAGTTTATAAGCATAATGACTAGTAAAAACGACGTGGTCTGCATTGAATATAGATATCGTTGGGTAGTTATCGTATATTCCTACATGAATCTTACATTTAGCTTCAGATGGTAAATCTTGTATTAGTTCATACAACCAAACAATTCTATTTGTAATAGTTTCAATACTTCCTTCACTAGTTCGTGGTTCATCCTTCTCATACCTTCCTTTTATTGCTTCTGATTTGGGATTCGCAATCAATATTGAAATGTCTGAATTTCTTCTAGGATTGAACAGCATTTCCTGTACTGATTCGTCTTCTAAAGGAAAAACAACTGAACCAGATAACGTGAGTATCCTAATCTTTTCGCTGTTTTTCATAATTTCATCATAAGGAATTGATTCTCCGGGTTTTAATACATCAGAAATCCCAATATCTTTGGACTTTAATAAAGATAATTCATCACTAATAAAACTAAGCTTTTTCCATAAAATTAATACTGTAGTTAAAAGCATAAGAGGTCCAAGTGCTAAAAAAGCCTCCTTGGAATCAAAAAAATTATAATCGAATATTTTTTCGATGAATGTATTAAGTGAAACACATACTATAGCCAAAACAAGAAAAATTTCAGGAAGGTATTTAAGATAAACTACAAACCCCTCCTTTTTTACTGTTTTTTTTATATCATTAAAATCCATAATATTACCTCCTCACTAGACAGTCTTTCTCAATAATGTTTTGACATTTATCTATACCTAAGTTGAACAAATAATCTAGTACACTTAAATTACGACAATGCTCGAAGTACGGCTCATTAATAGGTTCATAAAAAGAAAGAAACTCTTGTTGATACGTTTTGATACCATGCTTCTTGAACATACTTGTACCATGGTAAATAATCCCACCGCCTTCTCCAAAAACATACTCATCAGCACCTATTTTATCGCATATAGCTACCAACTTTTCAGTTGGAGAAGCAACAACTGAAAAACTGCTAGATAAGTCAATTCTGACCTTTACACCTAAGAGATTACAAACCACCTCCATTAGTAATATATTTAGATCGATTAAAAAGTCATGCTTTTTAGAGATTGTTGTACTGATCAAAGGAAAAATATCATCGAAGTAAATCGAAGATTTATACGTATGATGAAGCCTTTTTAAAATTTTCTCTTTCCAATGTGAATCTGCTATTTTTACATCTTTAATTATTGTGTTTCTTTTTGCACTTACGGGCACAGTTAACCAAGAAGAAAGCCCTTGAGTGTTCCTGATTTTTGTGCGATTTTGGTAGTATCGCCTTCTAAACTGGACGTCATCTTGGAAAACTATCAAGTCACAACTCGATAATTTATTAAAATATCCAAGCCAAGGTAAAAAGTGAGGTTGATGTATAACGACTTTCAATATGAATCCTTACCCGATTGTATTAACTAGCTAGAGTGCCATAACGCCCACGTTAAGGGGCTTTTTATTAGTTTGCTAAAATTGTGTAGCGCAGCGGAACCGAGCAAACTGTAAAAAGTCCCGCTTTAACTGCTTGTTGAACGAAGCCGCTTTGCGGCAGAAAAGCCAAACGTCGTCTCTACTTAATGTATCCGTCAATAAAGGCGGTGATTAACTGGAGGTATTCATCATGAATACACAAGAGCAAGCTCACTTTGATTTAATCTACCAAT
>JAAEPP010000181.1 GCA_024232495.1 Flavobacteriaceae bacterium | reverse complement strand
TGATATTTTAAGTCTTTTTAGTTCCCTGTGTAATCGATTCGTAGAAAATCTGTGTTTCTTCAAGTAAATGATTTTAAGTATTCTGTTTTGCAGCGTTTGTAGTTCTTTTAAATCTTTATTTTTAGCTACACCGTAAACCTCTAAGCCATATCCTATTTTAGATGCTACGAGAGAATCGTATAAGGTTAACAAGAATTGTTTAGGTATATCATATCTGAGTTTTGCAAAGATTGAAGAAAATTTAACAATATCATTTTTTACTTTACTGATATGAGGAGCCCATGAAAGTTTTTCATCTATTTTTACCCCTAGTTATTTTATTTCACTAGCTCTTTTTAGCTCTTCTCCCATAATTATCTTAGGAGTATTTGATTGGGGATTCATAGACGGCTGAAATACACAAAAGTTTGATTTACTAGCATTTACAAGTAATTTGTTGGCTGCATACCACTGAGAGAGCTTATTAAGATCACTGTTTATAATGGTGGACGCTAGTGCAGTACTTTTGTTAAAACAAAATATGGAAGTATCATCAGCAAAAAGTCTTGGCTTTAAAGTAGCTGCATATTGCATGTCATTTACATATATTG
>JAAEPP010000180.1 GCA_024232495.1 Flavobacteriaceae bacterium | reverse complement strand
TCTGGTTATCAGCCAGAAGAATATCAAGAATATTCTACGCCAACGCCATCATGGGAAATAAATAATCAAATCGAAAACCCAAAATGGGAAAGAAATGAAAATGATCATTATGAAATAATGGATAATTCACACCATTACCAAGAAATACAAGAAAATGAACAATATCCTATATACATGGTACCACAAACAGAAATAAATGAAGAAGATAAAAAGAATAAAAATAAAAAAGGAGAAGAAAAGAATATAAATAAAAACAATTATTCAAAAATCGGTCAACAAGACGAACCAGGAAGTTCGAAACAAAATAAAATAAAAATAAAAAAGACCGAGGGAACACATGCAAAGCATGATGAACAAAAAATACAAATTAAACAAATAAAAAGAAATGATGAACCAAATACATTATTAGAAGAAATAGAAGAATATCCTAAACAGGAACAAGGATTATTAAAAAAATTTAATATGAAAAACTCTGATATTACAGAAGAAGAAAAGATACGCCTAATAAGAGTTTTACATGCGAATAGAGACGTCTATTCACAAAGTAAATACGATGTAGGCAAAACTAAACAACCATTTCATATCAAATTACAACAAGGAGCTGAATTAAAAAAGCAGAGACCAAGTAAAGTTCCTATACAATATAGAGAAAGATTACTAGAATTATTAAAAGAATTAGAAAGGAATGACATAATAAGAGAAATGGGAAACGATTGCCCAGAAGACGAAATGGGAACTTCATTCTTTAATCCAATAATAATTATACCAAAAGGGAACATTATAAAATTAGTCATAGACGCCAGATTCCTAAATTCAATAACGGATTTATCAACATATTCATGGCCATTAGAACCACTTAACATGCTTTTAAATCGAATACATGGAAAATATTTCTCGTCGACTGACATGAGCTCAGCGTACCACCAAGTGCCGCTGTCTGAAGACGCACAAAAGCTAGTAAGCTTTGTAATTGGTGATAAACAATATAAATATGTCCGAGGGTTTTACGGACTAAGTGGATTACCAAACTTCTTCAGCAGATTAATGATAACCCATTTCAGAGAAATAATTGAAAAAAACGAAGCATTAGCTTATATAGACGACTTATTATTAATGTCATTTACAAAAGAACAGATGTTCACATTAATTGATAAATTTCACGAATTATTACGAATATCGGGATTAAAGGCATCACCCGAAAAAACTGAATTTTTCCTTAGGAAAGTTAAATTCCTAGGACATATTGTCTCTGAGGAAGGAACCTCACCAGTGGCTAAAAAAGTAGAAGAATTAAAAAATTTAAAGCCACCCGAAAATAAAAGAGACGTAATGAGAATATTAGGATGTTTAAATTTTTACTCAAAATATATAAGAAATCTACATGTCAGAAGTAAAATATTCTGTGAATTAATAAAAAATGAAACTATATTTGAATGGACACAAGAACATCAAATACTATTTCAACAGATAAAAGACGAAATATCAGCAGATACAGTTATGGCACTGCCAAATGTAAAATACCCATTCTTCATACATTGCGATTCTAGCAATGTAGGAGTAGGAGCAATATTAATACAAGAATTCCCACACGGAAAAAGGATTTTATCATTTAATTCAAGAATATTTAACGAAGCAGAACAAAAACTACCCACACTAAGTCGAGAACTAACGGCTATAATATTTGCATTAGAAACGTATGAACATTTAATAATTGGA
>JAAEPP010000179.1 GCA_024232495.1 Flavobacteriaceae bacterium | reverse complement strand
TGCTTCCTCGGCTACTCCTTCGGGGTGGATGACATGCCCTCCGAGGTCGACGACGCCGCCGAGGAGTCCGCGGGCGCGGGCTCCGTCAGCGACGACGTGTACTACGACGACGAGGAGCTCGCGGCGGTCAACGCCAGCCGCGAGGCGGCGGAGGACCAGTCCGAGGACTAGGTGGCCGCACCAACCTCGGTGCCCGTCCTCTGCCATCCGGCCCCAGTCCCAACAGCCCTGCTTTGGCTGTTTTTATCGCCTTTTATCTGCTTGACAATACATGTACATAACTCATATGGAGCTTCTCATGCGTCAGACTCGACTTGAGTCACGACCATATCTATTCAATCCTTAGCCTGTCGACGCACATCTGAACTGATTTGATGCGCATGATCTGTCGTGGCCCACCTCCAATTCAATGGAGCCTGGGCTCGTCAGGATGCCACAGTGAGCGGTTTTGGCTTGCTCACTCACTTGACATAGCGGTATGTGGGAGACGGTCTGGCCGGGCACCTTGCTAGGGCCCCCGGATGCAACCCATTCAATATGTATCCGTTGCACCTACATTCTGTAGCTACCAGTCCTCAACTGGGTCTCCCCACACTTGGTCAGCATTCCACTTGT
>JAAEPP010000178.1 GCA_024232495.1 Flavobacteriaceae bacterium | reverse complement strand
TCTCAAATGGTCTGTTTATGAACAAAAAGCATTTCCAAATCATAATCTATGAATTTTTTTGACATTATTTTTTTTATTTTTTTGTATTTTTACAATTTTTTTCATAAATGTTCAATTCGATGACTTTTACAATGAAGAAAAATAAGATAAAATAGCTATTCAGATTGAAAAATAGAATTTTTTCTAGTTTATCTCTATTCAGGAACGCCAAAAAAGGAATTTCAAATGAAAAAAATTATTGTCTTTTATAGATATGACGTCATAAACTTTGATGACGTCATAGATTTTAAATTTTGCTTACGTCAGCAAATACTAGTAAATTATATATCATTCAAAAGCCCTTCTCAGAACAAAGCCAATGGTGCTTCAAGAAAGTCTCTATGTGTTATAGTTGCAGAAATATGGGCCCTAAAACATTTTAACACCTGATCGCTTCTTGACAAAAGAGGTGTCACGTGATCAGTAAAGGTGTGATAGTAACAAAAATAATTCTTTAGGTGCTCTGATAATATTGAGGAAAATTCGAACAGGTTCAAGTAGAATGTTACGTGTTTTCTGGGAGATACAGAATTTTTAATTTGCCGCGGGCACTTTGTGCCCCCCCGGCCATAATAGGGTTAACTTAATTAGCACTAATTAGATGTTAATCAAAACCACTTCCCTCAAAATTCCAGGTGGCCCATTTTGGATTCTGATTTAGTGACCTTTAATGCATATGTTTGATAACAAAACCTAACGTTTCCCACTTTGCAAGATAATTAGAAGAAAGACCCTGTGTATTCTGCAAGGGAATGGTAATGGATCATGTGGAAAGTCAGAAACACAGTGAAAAATCATCCTCAAGCTCTGTACTGATTAGAGAAGATTTTCATATTTGAAAAAACAATAATTTGGTTTTTTTGTGCTCATT
>JAAEPP010000177.1 GCA_024232495.1 Flavobacteriaceae bacterium | reverse complement strand
CTTTTTCTTTCTAAAAATGATAAATATTTTAATAATCAGACCGTTCTTTAATGATTTACGACATTTTAAAGTTTACAGATTATCTAGTATTGTACTCCTGACATATTCAAGTGATTTTTATATTTCTTTAATTAATGACTTTTTCAGACATATGATAATTTCAACATATAAAGATGTGTTACTTTATTGATATTATATAAAAATAATTGGACAATATACCCTATTTAGAGATACATTACAAATAATAGTTTTCCTCTGAGAGGAGTCCATTTACTGATAGACCCCCGGTCCCTTTATTGCTGTTGTAAACTCATCAACATAACTTATGTAAACAGTGTTTGGAGTACAATAGGAATAACCAGTGACTAGGAGTTGTCTATTGGGAAATAAACTATTCAGCCTCTGTGGTTTAAAACATTAAATTCCCTCGGCTTCGCCTCGGGATTTAATTATTAAACCACCTCGGCTTCACAGTTTTTTTCCCAATAGACAACTCCTAGTCACTGGTTATTCCTATAATAGTCAACTCTACATTGTGCCATATTACTAAAACTATCAATGCTTCATTGAATATTAGTTGATAGATAATGGGAGAATGTATTGAGCAGATGTTCATGAATATTATTGAAAAATACAATTAAAATGAACTGGTATTTTAACACTTTTCAACCCGCTGTGGCGCGATATCGATGTGTCCACCAAAAAAAAATCTACCCTTAACTTTTTCTGAAACTGCACAGATCACCCTACTTTGTACCATGCATCGATTTTCCTTCT
>JAAEPP010000176.1 GCA_024232495.1 Flavobacteriaceae bacterium | reverse complement strand
TGTTCAAGGTGGTACCAATTCATGTAGTGCAGGTTCTTGGCAGTTATTACCTCAGTATTCTGGATTATCAGCTATTGATGATCTATCTCCAGGTATATATAAAGTTGAAGTAAATAATAATGACTTGGATGGAAATATACTATGTACTAAAGAGGAAATATTTCAAATCGATAGAGATTCAATCAGCTACGAAAATTTAGCAGTCGATTTTGAATTATGTGAATTAACTTCTGGATATCTAACCATAGATGTTTATTCTAACAATTCTGAACTGTTCTTCTATTACGATAATCAAATAATAGATCCTGCTAACATAGCGATTATAAATAGTTTCCCCGATTTTAATACTTATGAAATATTTATTTCTAATCCTTTAACAAATGCCCCTCTTGAAATTATTAATGAATTTGGGTGTGGAGTGATTGTAGATGAAGAAGATACCAACTGGTTTGTTCCGGTTCCAGAAATTCAATTTTCAAATCCTGAATATGATCAGTTTGGGTCAATTTCAATAGGTTCTTCAATAATTTTCGAATCTACATTTACTAGTGGAATTGAAACTTTTACGTGGAATTTTGGAGATGGAACACCGCTAGAGTTTGGTCCAGTAGTAACCCATGCATTTAATTTAGACGGTATTTATATAGTTACTTTAGATATCTATAGTAGTGCTGGATGTACAGCTTCAGTTACCCAGGAAATAAGAATAGGTAAAGGATATACGATAATGTTACCAAATGTTTTTACTCCAAATTCAGATAACTTTAATGAACTTTTTAGACCTTTATTTACTGGTGGAATTCTTGAAATCGATTTCCAAATATTTGATCCCGATGGACATCAAATGTATTATGAAAATTCAGTTACCGACTTAATTTCAAATGATTTGATTATTAATGGATGGGATGGTGAAAATGCAAAAGCAACGACCCCGTATTTTATCTATAAAGTTAAGGCTAAGTTATTAACTGGTGAGGAAGTTATAAAAACAGGATTATTTAAAATTTTAAGATAGTTATGAAAAAATTTATAATCAAAATATTATTATTTTTTGTGCCATTAGGTTCAATTTTTAGTCAGGGCTTTTTAATTAACGAAGCAAATAATATGCAGTTAATTAATCCAAGTTATAATGGGTTTAATTTTGAATCTAAGGCTGGTGTAATTTATAATACTATTAGTTACGACGGTATCAGAAATATTGATACAAAATATGCCTTTGCAGGTTATAGTCTAGAAAATTTAAAATTTGCAATAGGTGTAGATTTTGTATCCCATAACGTAAAGGAATTTGGTTATTTAGAAAACCAATTAAACCTTTCATATACCTATAAAATTGATGTAGGAAGAGATCTTTATTTCTTACCTTCTATATACCTTGGTATATTTAATAGAAAAGTTGATGCTTCCAATTATATTTTTGAAGATCAGTTGGTTATTTCAGAGGGGGTCATTCTACCCAACTCAAATGACCCTTCATTAACAACTCCTCAAACTAATAATAGTTTTGATGCTGGGATTGGAGCAATTTTATATAACGAAACTTTTTTGGTAGGATTAAGCGCAAAGCATATCAATCAAGCTGGGATAAGTTTTGATACTGAAGTCAATGAGCAAAGAGATTTGTCCATTTCGATACAAGGAGCTTATGAAACAGAAATTGATCCATACAATAGGTCATCATTACCAAAAAACTCCTATATTTTTGCATATGCTTCGATAACAAAAATTGGTGATATTTTAAAAATATATTCATCTCAAGAACTTCAGTTTAACAGCTTTAGGGCTGGTATACATCAAAAATTGACAAGTTTAGAGGATTTTTCATTAGTGAATTTTGGTTTAAATCTTGGAATCGAAGCTGGCAACATAAATTTTAATACCGCCTATAGTTTTTCAGTAAAAAATGATATCAGATATTCGCCCTCAATTCTTGAGATTTCTGTTCAATTTAACTTTGAACCTTGGCTTTCAAGAAATAGAGCAGACTATAAAAGATTAAGAACATTTAATTACTAATAAAAAAAAGCAGAATATTTTTTTGTCAGATCCTCTGATAGTTATAATTAAAAAATTAAACTAACTAACTAAATTTATTCAACATAACCTTCATTTGTTGTTGTAAATTATGTGCCTTACTTGCGGCGGCCTTTGCAAAATCTAATTGATTTGAAGCGTAAATAATTCCTCTGGAAGAGTTAATTAATAAACCTACATTTTTATTCATTCCATACTTACATACTTCCTGTAAATCGCCTCCTTGAGCACCAACTCCGGGTACTAGCAGAAAATTATTAGGAATAAGAGTCCTAATTTCTTTAAAATACTCAGCTTTTGTAGCTCCTACCACATACATCAGATTTTCACTATTTTTCCATGAACTTGAAGTTTTCAATACATTTTTATAAAGCGCTTCGTTATCAATTTTTTGAGTTTGAAAATCAAAAGCTCCTTTATTTGAGGTTAATGCTAATAAAATTGTGTGTTTATTTTTGAAGGCTAAAAAAGGCTCCACAGAATCCTTTCCCATGTAAGGGGCAACGGTAACCGAATCAAACCCTAGATCTTCAAAAAAGGCTTTAGCATACATGGTTGACGTATTGCCTATATCACCGCGTTTAGCATCTGCTATGGTAAAGATTTCAGGATATTTGTTGTTTAGATAATCAATTGTTTTTACCAAAGATTTCCATCCTTTAATACCATAGGCCTCATAAAAGGCAGTATTGGGTTTGTAAGCTACAGCTAAATGATGAGTTGCATCTATAATATGTTTATTAAATTCAAAAATTGGATCTTCTTTTTCTAGAAGGTGTTTTGGAATTTTATTCATATCAACATCCAATCCTACACATAAAAAAGACTTCTTTGTATAAATTTGATGTATTAATTCTTGATTCGTCATTCTAAAAAGTTTCTCCTGATTCTTTTAACTTTTCGGTATTATTTACCAATTGTAATTCATCAATAATTTTTTGAATATCACCATTAATAATATTACTTAAGTCGTAAAGCGTTAAATTAATTCTATGATCTGTTACCCTACCTTGAGAATAATTGTAAGTTCTAATTTTAGCGCTTCGATCTCCACTTGTAACCATAGAGCCTCTTTTAGCAGCATCTTCTGCTTGTTTCTTAGCCAATTCTAAATCGTATAATCTAGAACGAAGAACTTTAAAAGCTTTTTCTTTATTTTTATGTTGAGATTTCTGATCTTGACATTGTGCAACTAAACCAGTTGGAACATGTGTCAATCGGACTGCAGAATAGGTAGTATTTACTGATTGTCCACCAGGGCCTGAAGAACAGAAGTAATCAATACGTACATCTTTCATTTCTATTTGAACATCAAATTCTTCAGCTTCAGGAAAAACCATTACTGTTGCTGC
>JAAEPP010000175.1 GCA_024232495.1 Flavobacteriaceae bacterium | reverse complement strand
TAATTTATTGAGATATTTCTTATTCAAAGTAATGATGTTCTGAAGTAAGTAGTCTAGTGCCTTATCTATGCGACAAGAAGAATCACATATACCACCAGGGGTTTTCCAGATAATTGAAGAAAAGTATCGAAAAATTGTCACGTACGTGACGGTTTTTAGAAAAAGCAATACTTTATTGTAATTTTTTTCATACTTATTCTATTTTCAAGGACTCAACTTTGGTACTAAAAAATTGGTCATGTATTCAAATAATAAGAAACTTGTATTACAAGTTTGAATACAATCTAGTTTTTGTGCATGATCCCATTATGTTCATGGTTTTGAATATTGGCTCCTTTAACAAAAATTTGTATATGTTGCTTGGGCTGCTAATCCTTGTATACTCAAAATTCTTTTAAAGCTTTTTTAAGGTCGTTTTTATATTATGTTTCTGATAAATCAAAAGTTTTGAGAAGAAAAAATTGTTATAAATCTTTAATTACCTCATAAAGACATTATTTCATGTACGTTCAGCAACTTTTGTCACGTACGTGACGGAACAAATGCCTTTCATTTTGGGTTAAAGAAAGATGATTTTATCTCAGTTTGCTTATCAATAACTAAGCATTGTATAAGGGTCATCTTTGGGAGAAAACATTTTGGCTATCATTATACAAGTTCCCAAAAAAAGATTAAAATATAAAAATGTCACGTACGTGGCAAAATGTAGCGTACGTGGCAGATGTCACATAGTTGACCCTTTTTTTTAAAATTAATTTCAATAATTAAAAGTTAAACCATTGCTAGACATCAAATACAGTTAAAGTATTGTATCAAAGTGGAAATATCAACGCTACCATAATATAGGTCCAGATAAATACCTTAAAATTTATAATTGTTTTTGTGGTGAAAGATGTCACGTACGTGACATTTATTTATTTATTTCAAT
>JAAEPP010000174.1 GCA_024232495.1 Flavobacteriaceae bacterium | reverse complement strand
GATTTGATATTTTGTGCCTGTCAGAAATCAGAAGTTCCAGTATTGGCATTATTGATAAGGAGTTTCCTTATTATCACATTTTTATAGACAATCCTTCTACTGCCAAAGGTGGTATTGCTTTATTACTAAGAAAAAATAAATTTGCACAGATTACAGAACTTGACTCCAATAAGAAATTTAATATTAAAAGTAAATGCAAATGTAGAAATTGTTTAATAGAAAATAAATGGCTTAGCTTCAAAATAGGTAACCAAAAAGTAATCTTAGGGGGTATTTATCGCCATCCAAATGGTGAGATTGACCACTTCAATGAGGCATTAAAAAACACTCTCAGTCATATTCACGATGATACACTTGCAATAATCCTTGGTGATATAAATATAAACCTTTTAAATGAAGATGACGCAAGATCAAATAACTATCTTAATAACTATCTTGAACATAATTTTATACCATGTATAACACTCCCAACCCGCATCACACACCACTCTGCTACTCTTTTGGATCACATTTTTATTAAAAGTCCAAAAAAGCTGATTCAAAATAAATGCTCATCTGGTAATCTAATAACCGATATTTCTGACCATTTGTCAAATTTATCCCTGATTGATATTAAAACACAATCTATAAAAGATAGACCGTATATTAGATTATTCACTCAAAAAAATATAGATAAATTTAATGAAAACATGCCATCAGAACCCCCCTTAATCAATCAGAATGAACTGAGAGATGCTAACAATTCCTATGATTCCTTCTCAAACAACTATCTCAAACTTTTTGATAAGTACTTTCCATTTGCAAAAATGTCTAGAAAAGCATTTAAAAACAAACCTCATATTACAAAAGGAATCCAGGTTAGTATAAGAGCTAGAAACAAGTTGTATAAGAAGTACCTAAATAATCCTACGGATGTGAACAAAGCAATATGGAAAAAATTCAGAAATAAAACTAGTGAAATCATAAAAAGAGCTGAATCCCTATACTACAAAAGCATTATCAATAAACACAACAATGCCAGTAAAAACCTCTGGAACACATTTGGTAAGATACTTAATAGCAAAAAAATAAAGCACAATAAAATTGCAAGTATAAATATAAATGGAGAACAACAAACTGAACCTAATAAAATCACTGAAACTTTTAATAAATTCTTTAGTGAAATAGGAGGTAACCTAGCAAAAAACTTCCCTGATGACTTCTCTGAATTTAAAAACTACCTGGGTGAATCAACCCCTCACTCCATGTTCTTATCTGGCACATTTGAATCAGAAATTACAAAGATCATAAAATCACTAAAAAACACTAACTCAACTAGTCATGACAATTTTTCGACCAAGTTCATTAAACTTTCTTCCACTATACTAGCCCCAGCTCTTGTCAAATTGTTCAATCTCTCAATCCAAACAGGTATATACCCGGACCTTCTAAAAGTAGCAAAAGTTATCCCCATTTTCAAAAAAGGTGACTCAACATCTGTTAATAACTACAGACCCATCTCCATTCTTAGCCCGATTAACAAAATATTTGAAAAAATTATTTACTCCAGACTTATTAATTACATAGACAAATCCAACATTCTCTATAAGTACCAATATGGTTTCAGAAAAAAACACTCGACCGAACATGCCCTGATAGAATTAGTTGACCAAATAAGGGCCTCTTTTGGTGATAAGAAAATGACCTGTGGAATATTTATTGATCTATCAAAAGCATTTGACACAGTTAACCACCAAATTTTATTACACAAGCTGGAACATTATGGTATACGAGGTAAAGCCCTTGACCTCTTTAAAAGTTATCTAAGTAACCGCAAACAATATGTTCAGATAGATAAATGCAAATCAAGTACTCGCCCAATATCCTGTGGCGTTCCTCAAGGTTCTGTTTTAGGCCCTCTTCTTTTCCTACTTTTTATTAACGACTTACCAAAATGTTGCCCTGAAGGAAAAACAAGACTTTTTGCAGATGACACCACCATTTTCTATCATAGTAATAATATTAATGATATAATCTCAACAGGTAGAATCATAATGTCTAAACTCACTAATTGGTTTAAAGTAAATAAACTTACCCTCAATGCAGATAAGTCATCTTTTACAATATTCAAGTCTGGTAAAAAAATTGTCCCTAATCTACCAGATAAAATCTATTTTCTTAACCAAGAAATTAACAGAACTTCACATATAAAATTTCTAGGTGTAACACTTGATGAAAACTTAACTTGGAATCTCCACTTAAATGAAATCTGTAATAAACTAAAAAGACTATTCCACATTTTCTATAACATAAGACATCTCCTCAGCAAAGACAACATCAAAACAATATATTATGCACTAATATACTCCAGAATCAAATATGGAATTTCTGTTTATGGTC